>JAFUGT010000102.1 GCA_017469275.1 Lachnospiraceae bacterium | reverse complement strand
CCGGCGTATCGCTGGATACATCAAATGAATAACTCTTTTTAAAAGCCTATTTTTAATAGGTCTATTAAAGTTACCCTTTTTTCAGAAAATCATATCAAAAACTTTTCAAATCTCCTCTTGACATATCACCAGATTGCTCCTACATTTACTTATCTTGATAATTCAGCACTCAATGAATTAGGAATTCCTCTCGGTCCACGGATTGCATATATTCCATAATCCTCCTTGAGCCGCTCAAAGGTAAATCTGTCCCTGTCATAACGCTTTAACAGTTTAATTCTCATCAACGCACTTATGGTCAGCTTCCCATCCTCATAGTCGTATGGAATGTCTGTCTCTGTCACTTTGCATTTATATAATATTGCTGACACAGGCGCCGCCACATACATATAAACCGTATCGCCCTTTTTGATTCCTCTTCCCTGCTTCCATTCTATAACGTCTTTGTCATCAAATGCATGCTCGATATCGTAGTACTTAGGATTTGCCGGTATTATCCACTCTTTGGGCGGACGGACTTTGTTCTTTTTCTTTGCCGATGCGGTATTAAGGAAACTCTCGTCAATGCGGTCACATATATCATCAAATGATACCGTTCCGTCAAGCAGAATCGTGAGCCAGCTCATTTTATTCATATGATAGCCGCGGGAATATCCTTCCTGCTGTAATAACATATCCATCAAAAATGCATCATTTATCTTGACATTTAATATGTCCACCTGCTCATTACGGGATAGTCCCAGTCTGTCCGCCCACACATTCATAATAAGTCCATACCATTTGTTATTGTCCGAATGTCTGAAAACTGCTGCATCAGGTGTACTCTTCCACAAGTATTCAGGCTTAGTCTTGTATTTCTTCTTCACATATTCAATTATTTTATCTCTGTATGAAAAATGTTCCGATTGTACCTTATCTGACATGAATTTTTCCTTTCTACTATATTCTCTCTTACAGTTCTTTACACAAATATATCATATCCTTAAGTTGTACACCATCTTCAAAAATCAGATGCTTATACGTTCTTCCCAAGCATCATCCTCGTCACTTCCATAACTCCTTTATGTTTTATTTCCCGTGGTTCAAACTTAATGAGCGTATATACAAACTGCATCACAAGTCCTGCGCCAAATGTACTTATAAGCGTTCCGATACCAACAGGTCCGCCGAGCAACCAGCCAAGCAGAAGTACAGCAGCCCATAAAACAATCTCTACGACACCAATGGGAATCCCTGAAAATCTCTTTCCAAGTCCTACAAGAAGTGCATCTCTTGGACCACAGCACTGTTCAGCACTCATATATATCCACATGCCAAGAGCCATGAATACAAAGCCCACAAGCATTAATACAATTCCCACCCACACATTCTCATTATCAGGGAATGGATTGATATAATTGAACATCTGTACAAAATTCCCTGTAAGCAGTGCATCAATTATCGTCCCGTACCCTATCCGTTCTTTTAGCGCAAGATCTATGCACAGTATTATCAACGCCATAATTGTCATGGAAATACCATAATTAAAAGGGGTATGTTTTGCAATTCCCATACCCAGACAATCCCATGGTGCAAGACCAATGTTTGCAAATATGGTCAAATGCACTCCAAAGGAAAACACCAATAATCCCAATACTATGAATATCCATTGTTTTATAATTAATCTTTTTCTCATCATCCCTACATCCATTAAATATTACCTACATACCCGTCCGACTTACTCTAATATTGCTTCGCTTCACATTCATCTTATACATGACCTTATGTATTAAAGAAATTATAACATCATGAGAAAACTGTGACAAGTACCCTTTTGCCAAATCAAAGTCAAGTCTGCCCGCAATGTTCCTATATAATACCATGGTTATGCTCTGCTTTTCCATAATGCTTTCAATCTTACTTAATCTCAGAGAGCAGCCATTCGTTTCTTCTTTTGTACCACTGCTTTAAATAATCAACATTTTCCTCAAAAGTAGGAAGTGGGGTTCCGGAATAAGCAAAGTATTGTTTGCCCTCTTCCCAGCCTGCTTCGTAATAATTACGTTTAAATGATTCCCCATATTCTTCAACAACCTTATCAATCAGTCCTTCATCTTTATATATCTCTTCAATAATTGACTGCACCTCACCATCCATATATCTATCCCAAACAAGTTTTTCAAAGTCGCCAATATCCATCAATTCCTTAAGCAACTTTCCCTGCTCCTTTATCCATAACCCCTGCGCACTGTCTCCGGTCGTGGCAAGATTGCTGTAATGTGTATAATAACTTGAATTGACATTACCTGCCGACATATCATAATCCCATACCGGTCCCGCATGTAAAAGCCCATCTTTATAGTAATAGTATTCTGATGAAAATCCCATATCCACCGATTTCATAAACTCTGCAAAGACACAATAATCTACAAAGGAATCTATATCTATAACTTCTGATAGCTTACTTATTTCTCCTACCCCACTATCTGAGCTATGATCATCAGATAAACTCCTCTCTCTATCTGTATACTCACCCTGTTTTTCAGAAAGGAACACCGACTGCTTTCTATCTGTCTCTTTCACTTCCGATATGACCGATTCCACATGATTCATCACATCAAGCACATATTCAGCCTGTTCTTCGCTCGCATGTTTGGGATCATGTATCAGATATCTGTATCCATCATCTGTTAATATATATGACGTTTCATCTTCATCACATCTTGTCTTCTCATACTCAACGAGAAAATCACCTAAAGCCTGATGAATATCAACCCTATCCTCGCCATCCTGTACCGGTTCAGTCAATAGATAGTTTCCCAGATAGGTATCATTTATCCATACATCTGCAAATCTGCATTCAGATGTATAATCAAGTCTTAACCTGTTTGCAACGGATAACGCAATATAATTGCGTATCAGGGTCGGATCATAGGCATTGGCAAGAAGTACCCACTTCTTTCCCTTTCCCATACCGAGAACATCCACATTATCATCAAACTTAAATGCATAGGAAAGCTTGTCGGCCTCCAATGTACTGTTCCCCCTAACCTTAATCCCTGCCGCCATCTCAATCACATCATATTCTCCGTCCTCTATCCTTACGAACGCATCAACATAACCGTCTCCCCATAAAAGCTCGTATTCTTTCATAAAATCAGAGCTGATATGTATTTGTGCCACAGGGTGCATTTCATTTATTCCTGATATTTCATTCTTTTTTTGAAAAATAATGGTTACTGCAATGATGCCAGCAATCAAAAGTATCAGTAATCCAATAATCCGGTTTCTCATTTTTTCTTTAAGTGAATCCATATTTATCCCCAACAAATGTATCAGAAATTTAATCTTTTTTTAATTATATGCCTGTATCTGCTATATAGCAACCTCTTGTTAATTTGATGTCATTAAAGCAAATAATTGATAGACTATAACACTGATTTGTAGTATTATATATGTATTATAAATGATTGCAAAACACTATGAAACAGCTCACTTATGCATTTCATTTAATTACTTCTATCTTGAAAGGAAGTGATATATTTGCTACAGTTCTTCGGCCGCGGTTCAGCGTTTCAATACGAACAAAACAGTGCCTTTTTTACCGATGGTGACGATATTATTCTGATTGATTGTCCTATGTCATCTTTTCACAAACTTATCCGAATGAATATTGAACAGCTTACAGAGTCAAGAAACGTTCGCATAATCTTTGTGCTTGTTACTCATACACATGCCGATCATGTTAGCGGCATCGCCACTCTAATCCAATACGCATATTATGTCTGGCACATACCCATTGTTATCGCTGCGCCCTCACAGGAAGTCAAAGATGATCTCAGATTTCTTTTTAGCAGACTAGAAGGGTGTGACATGGCTGCTTTTCATCTCACAACAGCAGATAAACTCAAAATATGGGTTAAGGACGTTATTCCCACTACACATGTTCCCGGACTTAACGGACGATGTTTTGGATATAACCTTAAGATAGGGGATGCATCCGTTATATATACCGGAGATACCAACACATTAGAACCTTACAAACAATATCTCACTGACGGCGGCGACATATATTTTTACACAGAAGCATCTGCTGCCAAATCACCTGTACATATTTATCTTCCGGATGAACTTGATTACCTCAAATCTTTAACTGATAAGGGAATCAAAGTATATCTCATGCATCTTGACGATGAAGATAAAGCATATGAACTGATCAAAGATACTTCAATCATGTTTGCACCACTTTACATGTAATAAACAGGCATAATATGTATCGGCAAACATTTTAAAACAACTGATTTTTATAGACAGGAGGGGAATATTATGTCATTAGATAACAATACTATGCTTTCGGATATTTTTGATATATCTGAGCAGTTATACCGGGAAATGAGTTATACAAAGGGTGGTGATCATTCCAGGATATTTGAGCATTTAACTAATCTCGGTAAAACTTTAGCAGAAGCAGACCGCGCAAGTTTCTGGAAATGGGACAAAAACAATCACACATTATGGACTACTGCCGCTACCGGCGCTCCCCGCATTACAATTCCCGATACCACAGGTCTTGTAGGTAAAGCATTGTCAGAGGGCAAGGTACTGGTAACAAATGATCCATACAATAACCCATATTTCAATTCCGATGTTGATAAGAAAACCGGTTATGTTACTAAGTCAATTCTTGTTATGCCCGTTGCCAATATCAAAGGAGAATTCATCGGCGCTTATCAGGTAATCAACAAATTGACCGGCGATGGTAAGTTTGATGAAAAAGAGGATTGTAAGAAACTATCCCTTGCTGCGGTCATCTGTTGTCTTGCCCTTGAATCTGATGTATTCCTGGAAGAATCTTATACAGATAAACTTACCAATCTCAAAAACCGCATGGGCTTTTTTGCAGATTTTAACAAAACATATAATGCCATAATTAACGATACTAACAGAAAGCTATCACTATTCATATGTGATATTGATAAATTCAAACTGGTAAATGATACCTACGGGCACAATGCCGGTGATGAAGTACTTAAGCATGTTGCAAATATAATGATGGAAAACACAAGTGAAAATGACGGAATGTACCGCTGGGGCGGCGAGGAATTCATAATGATAATGACCGACACTGATATTAATGAATGTGCAGAGAAAGCAGAGAAACTTCGCAAGATAATCGAGGCTTCCGATTGTGTTGCTGAAGGCAACGTCATCAAACACACTATGAGTTTTGGAGTTACACAGTTTGACCCGGCTAAGACTATAGAAGAAAACATAAGTGATGCCGACCGGAAATTATATACCGCCAAGGAAAGCGGTAGAAACCGTGTTATTGCATAACAATATAAAAACAGGTCACAGAATAGTTTTTACGACCTCATAGACCATGAAACAGGAATCTTCTTTGCAGCAATCAGTTGTGTAATTTACAAAAATATTATACAAATAATAATAAGCCGCTGTAATCCTTTAATCCTAAAGATTACAGCGGCCTCTTAAACCTACTCCAATATCGCCCTTGCCATCTCCGTGGCTTCCTCTTCCGTTAAAGAAGAATCCTGTTTCATGTAGTTAGCTGCCAATTTCTTAATACTTAGTTCTATTCCTTCTTTTTTCCCTTCTTTTCTTCCTTCTTCTTTCCCTTCTTTTCTT
>JAFUGT010000101.1 GCA_017469275.1 Lachnospiraceae bacterium | reverse complement strand
CGCTCTTGCAATGTTCGCTGCTGGTGCAGATAAGATTGACAAGTCTAACAGTTCTGAGTATGATCAGGGATGTACAGAGTCTTTCCAGGCTGCTATGAAGGATTACTTTGAGGGTAACACAGCTACTTATGAGGAAGCACTTGATGCATTCTATAAGAGTGTAACAGAGAAGTATCCTGAGATTACATACTAATTTAAGAAGGTATTAACTACTTAAGATTATATGTAAGTTAACCTAAGTATCTTTTGTAACAATGATGCGTGCCTGTTTGGCGCATGCCGGATGGGTACGCATTTTTTAACGAATTTTTAAGGTGTAGCGGAGGTGGCGGAATGAAAACTACTGGGAAAAATGTTGTACGCTATAACCGTTGGGGGTATTATTTCTTAATTCCCTTTGTATTAGTGTATGTAATTTTTCAGTTGATTCCATTGGTATCAACAATTTATAACAGTTTTTTTGAGCATTATTTTAAGAATGGTTTAACAGAAGTTGGACCTAATTTCGTCGGATTAGCTAACTATGCTTCATTGTTTTCCGGCGGTGATTTGTTGAAATATTTCGGTAATACAATGATTATGTGGATTATTGGATTTATTCCTCAGATTATTGTATCACTTTTATTGGCTGCCTGGTTCTCAGATCCAAGTTTGAGACTTAAAGGTACTCCTTTCTTCCAGACAGTAATCTATATGCCGAACCTTATCATGGCTTCCGCATTTTCAATGTTATTCTTTGCATTATTCTCAGATATTGGACCGATTAACAGTATGCTTCAGAATATGGGTATAATCCATGAAACATATAAGTTCTTCTCTCACACAGGTAGTGCAAGAGCATTGGTTGGATTCATGAACTTTGTTATGTGGTTTGGTAATACAACTATCCTTCTCCTTGCAGGTATGCTTGGAATAGATACTTCTTTATATGAAGCTGCCGAGGTGGATGATGCGACAGCAACTCAGATTTTCTGGAAGATTACTTTACCAATTCTTAAACCGATTTTGATCTACGTTATGATCACATCATTGATCGGTGGTTTGCAGATGTTCGATGTTCCTCAGATTCTTACAAATGGTGAGGGTACACCTAGCAGAACAACTATGACACTTATCATGTTCCTTAACAAGCATCTGTACAGTAAGAACTATGGTATGGGTGGTGCATTATCAGTAATGCTGTTTATTATAACCGGTATTCTTTCACTTATCATATTCCGGTTTAATACATCAGACAAGTATAAGTAGGAGGGAGGACGCATATGGAAAAGAAAAAAGAAAACGGCATGAGCGTTAAGACTAGACGAGTAGTTGCATATGTAGTTCTTGTACTCATTACAATCCTTTGCTTGTTCTGGTTTTATGTATTATTTATTAATGCAACACGTTCTAATTCAGAATTGAAACGTGGATTCACTATGATCCCAAGTAAGTATTTGGGACAGAACTTACATAATATATTCCACAGCAGCAACTTACCTATTTTGACAGGTTTGTTTAACAGTTTCTTTATTGCTGCTTGTACGGCTGCATTATGTACATACTTCTCAACAATGACAGCATTTGCTATTCATGCATATGACTTCAAGCTTAAGAAGCCTATGTTTACATTCATTCTTGCAGTCATGATGATTCCTACACAGGTAACTGCTTTAGGATTCCTCAATTTGATTCGTAGTATGAAATTGATAGATAATTTTATACCTTTGATTGTACCTTCAGTAGCTAGTCCGATCGTATTCTTCTATATGAAGCAATCTATGGAAGCAACACTTCCTATGGAGCTTCTTGAGTCGGCACGTATTGATGGTGCTGGAGAATTCAGAATCTTTAACACAATCGCATTACCACTTATGAAACCTGCTATTGCGGTTCAGGCAATTTTCGCTTTCGTTACAAGCTGGAATAACTACTTTACTCCTGCTCTTGTACTTAAGTCAGATAACAAGAAGACATTGCCTATCCTTATAGCAACATTACGTTCAGCAGACTTCCTTAAGTTTGATATGGGTCAGGTTTACATGTTTATTGCAATGTCAATCCTTCCCGTTATCGTTGTATACTTATTCTTAGGAAAGAACATCGTTGGTGGTATGACAGCCGGTGCTGTTAAGGGTTGATTATGTTTAAATTGTTGAATATTTGATTCAATACAAATTAATATAATCATAATATTAGAAGCGTACGCAATTAAGCGTACGCTTCTTTTAGGTTTGCGCCTGATGGCGAACGTTTCTAATTATATAAAGTTATAAAATTATAAGTGAAGAAGGAACTTAGACAGGATGTAATAGATATTTTAAAGAAACATGGAGTGGAGGTCTGTGAATAGTAACATAATAAGAAAAATAAGAAGTGTATTCGAGTTGAAAATAATATGAGAATAAGGTATAATTTGCGTATATGTTAACGAATAAGGAATATAAAAATGTCAAAGAAAAAAAATACCCAAAATAAGAAAAACAACCCCAATAAAAGAAGTAACCCCAATGGCAATAATAAGGTAAGTAGTAGCTCTGTAAATAATGTAAACAGTAATAATACTAAGAATAACAGTGGTAACAGACCTAAAGTCAAACAGGATGATAGCGGACAGTCCCAATTAAAGTCAGTAAAGCATACTATGGATAAAATACAGTCAGGAAACAGTAGACCAAAGTCGAAATCACAAAAGCCTGTTGAACCTGTAAAGAACAGAGACGATATAAAGGTAACAGAAAAAGAAGCAGATATTACAACAGGTAAAGAAGAGGATGCCGGAAAGTTTATGGATTTCTCTAAGATAGATGAGGAGTATAAGGGTGAACTTAGGAGAACTCTAACGCCTAAGGAACGCTTTTTCAGAACCTGTGAGAAGTTTGGAGATCTTTTCCTGCTCAATGTTTTCTTTACCATTACATCTTTACCGATTGTCACTATCGGTGCATCATTTACGGCTATGTATACTATAACTTTTAAGATGGTACGTAACGAGGAAACCACTATAAAAGATGGATATTTTAAGGCTTTCAAGAGGAATTTTAAGCAGTCGACCCAACTATGGGTGGGACTTTTGATAGTATTCTATCTCATATATCTGCAGTTGAAAAATGTTATGAATACAGATTCGAAGGCGGTCAACCTGATGGTTTTTGCTCTTGGATTTCAAATGTTAATTCTTACATTTATTGTACCTTTATTGTTTCCGATGGTAGCTAGATACGAGAATACCAATTTCAATATGATCAAGAACTCCATGTTGGCGTCATTTCTTCATCTGGGTACCTGGGCAACTGTATTTTCACTATGGGTTATACCGATAGTATTATATTATTTGAGACCAACACTATGTTTTTATACCTGGTATTTGTGGTTTGTATTTTTTGCGGCTTTTGTAGCCTATACATGTTCCTTCAGGTTAAGAAACATGTTTGACAAGATTGAAGAAGACCCTATGGAGAAAGCGGTAGAAGATATCAAACAAAATGATATAAGACAAAATGACATCGGGCAAAATGATATAAGACAAAATGGTATTCGATAAAATGAGGGTTAACACTTTATAGTAATTAATATAGGGTTACAATAATTATGGGTGAATGCGATTTATGTAGTGTGAAAACCGGTAATATATGGGTTGATTATAATGTTTTGGAGTGGGTTCTATGGAGAAAAAGAGGATAGCTGTATTAACCGGACAGGCGGATGAGGATTATCAAAGCAATTTTATTAAAGGGGTAATGAAGCGTTCCTTTGAATTGGGCTTTGATGTATATGTATATTCTATGTATATAAAATATCAAAGTTCAAAAGAACGTGAGATTGGCGATTCAAACATATATAATCTTATTGATTACAGTCTGTTTGATGCAATAATCATTATGTCTGATATAATTCAGACGCCTGGGGTTGAGAAAGAGATAGAAGAAAGCATACATAAGGAGTTTGAGGGTCCGGTTATTTGTGTGGATTGTAACAGTGAGTATTTTCCGTCTTTTTGGACTGATGGTTATCAATCTGTATATAAGACAATATCTCATTTGATAGAAGAACATGGTTATAAGGATATTGCATATCTTACGGGGCGTAAAAGTCATCCTCATTCGCAAAAGAGATTAGAGGCATACAGACAGGCGATGAAGGATCATGGACTTTCGGTTAACGAGGACAGGGTTTTCTACGGCGATTTCTGGTATACAAGCGGTGCAGGGTGTGCAGAGACGCTGCTTAGAGAGAAAGATAATCTGCCTGAAGTTGTTGCATGCGCCAATGACTGTATGGCAATAGGACTGGCAGAGGAAATGGAGAAGAATGGTCTGTCGATACCGGAAGATATGGCTATTGTAGGATACGGAACCTCTGAGGAGGGACAAAACAGTCCAAGATCTCTTACGTCAACGTATATTCCTTCGGAATATTACGGCAAATATGCGGTGGAGTGTCTTATTAAAATAAAAAATGGGGAAAAGGTCAGTGAGCCGGAATATGAGCCGGAACTCTTTATTGGTGAAACCTGTGGATGTCATGTAGATGATAAAGTGTTTGCCACTACAAAGAGAGATACATGGACTACAACAACATCTGATGACGGATACCATTCTATCCACAATACAATGTCTGAGGACATGCTTCAAAGTGATAACTTAGAGGATTTTCTTGAAGTAGTCTATGATAATCTTCATCATTTGAAAAATATTAAGTCCTTTAGGTTACTGCTAAATGATATGTGGTTAGAACCGGAAAGACTTTATGAGACGGAATTGTTTGATAAGGGCTACTCCAATCGTATGTTGAAGGCGTTAACTTACTACAGTGATGATAATAATATAAGTGGAATCAGTATTAGCGAATGCATTAACAAGGGCATTATTTACGATGAGCGGGTTGTAGACACGCCGATGGGATACACATTTACTCCTGTTTTCTGTGCGGATAAGTCATTGGGATATGCAATTATCAGTTACGGTGATGTTCCTGTAAGTTATGATGAAACCTACAGACTTTGGATTAATTCTGTGGCAAGAGGTTTGGAGTGTCTCAGAAGAAGTTATATAATAGAGACTCTTAAAAATAATGATCTCAAAAGAGAGAGAGCAAAGTTTTCTACGCTTTCCGCTCATGGCAGTGGCGTATCCGCAAGACAAATTGATCTATCTGAAACCGAGATTGCTGAGATGAAAGAGGTTGACCGAATACTTGATAACAATCTTTTGACCTATTATTTTCAGCCTATCGTCAACACCATTGATGGTGAGATTTATTCATATGAAGCATTGATGAGGTCTAATACCGAAAGAAAGATATCGCCGCTTAATATAATAAAATATGCGGATATGTTAAGTCGTATAAATGATATAGAGAAGGCAACATTTTCTAATGTGCTTGATATTGTAAGTAATAATTCTGAGCTGTTTAAGGATCGCAAAGTCTTTATCAACAGTATTCCGGGCAGCAAACTTGAAGAAGAAGATTCTGCTAAGATTGAGAAATTATTGGAGAATTTTGCGGGGACGGTTGTTGTTGAACTTACGGAGCAATCGGAACTTACGGATGACGAACTTGATGCCTTAAAGCAGGAATACAAGCGATTGGGGACTGAGCTTGCGGTTGATGATTATGGAACAGGTTATTCGAATATCACTAATCTGTTAAGGTATATGCCTGATTACGTTAAGATTGACAGAGCGCTTCTATCAGGAATTGAGAATAATACGTCAAAACAGCATTTTGTGCGCGAAGCCATAGAGTTCTGTCATGATAATGGTATAATGGCGTTGGCTGAGGGTGTGGAGACTACAGAAGAGTTGTCGATGGTGATTAAATTAGGTGCAGATCTGATACAGGGTTATTATGTTGCAAAACCACAAGCGGAGATATTAGATTCTGTGGATGGCAATGTCAAGATGGAGATAAGCCGTTATCATCGGAATAAATCCGATGGTACGATGGAGCAACCGTATATAGCGGGCAAATCCAACAGGATAAATATTAGCAGTCTGATCAAAGACGGAATGACCAGCATAGTTATCGGTGAGAAAAATGCAACTTATAGAGATATAATAATAGTTGGTACTCCGGGTGTAAGATCAGACGTTCATATTGAATTCTATGAGGGATATGATGGAAGAGTTACTTTGGAAAATGTTACTTTGTCCAACAAGAAAGGAAGACCGTGTATCCGCATTGCAGATGATTGCAGTGTAACACTTAAACTGTCAGGAGATAATTTGTTTGAGGGAGGAGGAATAAAGGTTCCGGAATCATCTAAGTTAGTGGTAGAGGGTGATGGAAATCTGAAGATAAAGCTTGCCGGTTCTGAATGTTATGCTATAGGAAATGATGAGAAAAACAGACATGGCAAACTTGAATTTTATCAGGATGGAGAAATAAAAATTGAAGTTGATGGTATGACCGGTGTGGGAATCGGCTCCGGCAAGGGAGGAACCATTAATATTAATAAAGGAAAATATGATATAAGGCTCAAGGTTGATGAAGGAGTTTGTATAGGTTCTCTCAATGGAAATGATGATATTGTTATTCATGATTGCGATATGGCCGTAGACGGCTCTATGTATAGAGGTGTGCTTATAGGAAGTGTCAATAATGATACCAAGATTAAGATGTGGAGATCCCTGATCAAATGCTCGGGGACTGCCAAGAAAATGGCCATGATTGGCACTAGAGACGGTAGTAAGGCGGTAATCCACATGAATGATATGAGCTCAATTATGAAAATCAGAGGCGATAATACTGTTGCAATTGGAAGTGGAAAAGGAAATACCGAGCTAAAACTTGATTCAGTTACCATCGACTACACCGGGTTCGGGAAAAATGCGTATGTCATTGGCGGGCATGCCGATTCAACTACGATAGATTGTTATAATGCTGATCTTATATTGGATCTTAAGAATGAAACAGGGAAGTACACTAATGCTTTACCTGAGAATTTCAGGAAGGAGTATACGCGTCTTAATATCAAGATTAACGAGGAGACGGTTACAGAGGGTGGGCTGCTTGAATAAAAAATGATAGGCGTTTGTGAAACGCTGATTCACTGTTTTCTCTTTTGTGCATATTATGCAGTTCCAAAACAGACACGTTCTCACTCCGTTGCACGCACAGCGGTACTAAGTTCACACAATGTGTTCACT
>JAFUGT010000100.1 GCA_017469275.1 Lachnospiraceae bacterium | reverse complement strand
TATTAAGCATTTACAACAAAGAGAAACCTCTCGGCGTAATTGCACAGTTCGGTGGTCAGACACCACTTAATCTTGCAGCTGATCTGGAGAGAAATGGTGTCAAGATTCTCGGTACTTCTCCTTCTGTTATCGATTTGGCAGAGGACAGAGATCAATTCCGTGCTATGATGGATAAGTTAGAAATACCAATGCCGGAATCAGGTATGGCTACAACCGTCGAGGAAGCTATTGAGATTGCTCATAACATTGGTTATCCGGTTATGGTACGTCCTTCATATGTTCTTGGTGGACGTGGAATGGAGGTTGTGTATGATGATTCCAGCATGACAGATTACATGAACGCTGCTGTTGGTGTTACTCCTGACAGACCAATCCTTATCGACCGTTTCCTTAACAATGCAACAGAGTGTGAATCAGATGCCATATCAGACGGAACACACGCATTTGTTCCTGCAGTTATGGAGCATATCGAGCTTGCAGGAGTTCACTCAGGAGACTCAGCTTGTATCATTCCGTCAATACATATTTCAGAAGAAAATGTTAAGACCATCAAAGAATATACCAGAAAGATTGCTGAGGAAATGCATGTACGTGGTCTTATGAACATGCAGTATGCTATCGAGAACGGAAAAGTATATGTATTAGAGGCTAACCCACGTGCTTCCCGTACTGTACCTTTGGTTTCTAAAGTATGTAACATCCGTATGGTACCTCTTGCTACTGATATAATCACAAGTGAACTTACAGGCCGTCCATCTCCTGTTCCTGAACTCAAGGAACAGAATATTCCATACTTCGGAGTCAAGGAGGCAGCCTTCCCATTCAATATGTTCCAGGAGGTAGATCCTATTTTAGGACCTGAGATGCGTTCAACAGGTGAAGTTCTCGGACTTTCACAGGCTTCTTACGGTGAAGCCTTCTACAAGGCTCAGGAAGGTGTTCAGTCCAAACTTCCGCTTAAGGGAACAGTTCTTATCTCCGTTAACCGTAAAGATAAAGAATTTGTTGTGGATGTTGCTAAGAGCTTCAAGGATGACGGATTCAATATTCTTGCCACCGGCAATACATACGAGCTTATAAGTGGTGCAGGAATTGAATGTAAGAAGATTAACAAACTCTATGAAGGTCGTCCTAATATACTTGATGCAATTACTAACGGTGAGATTGATATTATCATCAACTCTCCTGTCGGCAAAGACAGTGTACATGATGACAGTTATTTAAGAAAAGCTGCTGTCAAGGCTAAGATTCCTTACATGACCACTATCGCTGCCGCAAGGGCAACTGCAGAAGGTATCAAGTATGTCAATGAACACAAGACCGGTGAGATTGCTTCATTACAGGAACTCCACTCTAAGATTACTGATAAATAAGAAAACCGTGTTCAAGCTGTGATATAATCCGATCATTTATACTAAGCAAAAAGCTGTCACATGACTAATAATCAGTCCTGCGACAGCTTTTTAATATGTTATAAACTATTTCAATCCTCCCATTTTCTCGATAATAATCATTTCTTTTCCCTTTGATTCTTTTTACATCAATCTTTTTATCATCCTTTATCAAACAATTTAAAAATAATTGCAACACTTTAATTATATTATGACACATATATAATATAACCGATTAAAATAAAATGTTGAGTGGTAGAATAACTATAATTGTGATATATTATACATGATATGCTATTTCCAAATTATTTATGGATTGTAATTGTTATATCATTATTGCTACATCATGTTTGAATCTTTTATATTTATCTATCATCATACAAAAGGAGGCGTCACTCTATGAAGAAACAATTTATTAAAAAAATCAAAACAATACTTTCCTTATCTCTATTGTTAAGTATTCTACTTACAGGGTGTGGTAGTGCAGACACTCCAGCGGAACAGGCTGCTAAATATAACGGTGCTCAGGTATATGACGATGGCAATTCTTATGCAGGTCAAGGTCTACGTTCCAATTCCTCCGATTATACAGAAGCAGCTGAAGAAGAATACTATGATGAAAGCGCAGATGCAGATTATGCGGATACAACAACCGCTGCGTCAGACGACGCATTAAATGATGCTTCCAACAAGAAGACTTCTGCAGACAATAAAGGTGTTATCAACAAGGACATGCTCGTATACACATGTAACGTATCAATACGAACAGAAAAATTTGATCAGTCCTATGATATGCTCAAAAATCTTATCAACGATATGGATGGATTTATCGAGAGTGAGAATTACTCTGAAAGTGATTCATCCTACAGTTCAAGTAAAACCGCTAATTTTACAGTTCGTATTCCTTCAGGTAATTACAATACATTTTTAGATTCATTTGGTGACATTGGAACTGTTGTCACCAAATCTTCCAACGCAGAAAATGTTTCTCAGGAATACAGTGATACTGAGAAAGCTCTGGAAATATACGAAGCTGAACTTGCAAGATATATCGAACGGATCAAGACTATCAAAGATGAATCCGCTCTTCTGGAGCTTGAGAGCAAGATTACAGACCTGCAGATTAATATTGCACAATTAAAGAGCCGCAAATCACAAATCGAAACAGATGTGGCATACAGTTATGTGTATTTAACACTTTCAGAATCGATTTATAAAGAAGAGACAAAAGAATCCTTCGGCGGACGTTTCCTTAACACTGTCAACCGTTCATGGCATGCTTTCCTTGAAATGTTAGAAGGTTTTCTATTCTTCATTATACTTGTGCTTCCGGAAGTACTGGTAATATTCATTATAGTATTGGTTATCATCAAAATCGTTAAAAAATCAAAGCGTAAGAAAGCCGAAAAGAAAGCAAAAAAAGAAGCCGAAGCAGCTAACGTTACTGATTCAACTGATAACACACATTAATTAATATCTTATTGTTGAAAAATAGGAGTATTTGTTACATGGAAAATCAATATTTCAAAGATGCGCTAGGCAATTTCGTTACCGATTTTCATTATGGCGGCGCAATCCGCCATCTTGTGGATCATGGATATGACACCGACAGAATTATTCGCGAATTTCATTATCCATTATCCAGAGAAACAATAGACAAGATTATATCTGACTATAAGAAAAGCTGTGAACACAACATCAATTCCTGACGCAATCTCCCTTGTCTCATTAATTACAAATGCATTTCTAAGGTACAAAAATGATAGGCTGCATCACACGATGCCGCCTATCATTTATTAATCAAGAGGCTTATTACCATCTCTTATAGATTAATGCCACCAACAGTCCCAATATAAGAACTCCTGACGCTGCTCCTAACCACATCCACTCCTTTGATGTAACTTCTTTCTTACTACTGTATGTTATCGTATCCTCTTCTACATCTTCTTCGGTAGAGGTATTCTGTTCAGGCATTCCGGCTCCCGGCCTAAAATTCTGCTCTCCATTCATATCCGGCGGAGTGAAATCTTCCATATTCTCAGAACCCATGTCAGTTGTTTTATCAACTATTTCCTTCCTGTTGCCATCATCTGTGACGGCTGTTGTATCCTGTGTATTCGAGTCAGTTGCTCCATCTGCTGTCTCCTGAGTATTTATTTCTGTTGCTCCATCTTCTGTGCCCTGAGTATTTATTTCTTTTGCTCCACCTTCTATGCCCTGAGTATTCCGATCAAATCTTCTACCTCCACGCATACCACCTTTCATACCACCCCTGCCGCCCATAGTACTAACTGCTTCTCCATAGGTTCCTGTAAGGGACTCTGTTGTGATTTCTTCCACTCTATCTCCCATGGTTAAAGTATAGGTTTCATTCTGCTGCATTTTCGGCGTACTTACAACCAATGAACTGAAACTACAGGGAACATTATATGAAATGATTTCTTTGTTATCAGCATCCTTAAGAGTAACTGTAGAGCCTGCATCAACAGCCGTACTAAGATTATACATTATAGAACATTGTGTAGAGGTATCGCTTATCGCTTCCACCATTCCATTACCACCACAGGCTATAATTGTTCCACCGGTAATCTCGCAAATTCCACCATTCTCACTGGCATAATCTAATGCATTATTGGTACCATTACCTGAAAGACTTACATATATCTCGCCACCGGAGATATATAAACTTCCGTTAGAATCTATACCATCTGCATCCTGACCATTTTCATTGATTATTGTTAGCTTACCTCCTGAAATATTGATGCATGTTTCTTGTTCTTCCGTATTACCAGTGTTTTCACCTGTATTTACCGATTCATTCTTACTTTGCTCAACATCATTCAAAACTTCAACTGTCTGACCTTCAGAAGCACCCGTATCACTTTCTGATCCGGAGTCACTCTGCTCAACATCATTCAAAACTTTGACTGTCTGACCTTCAGAAGCACCCTTATCACTTTCTGATTCGGAATCACTCTGCTCAAACATGTTATCCGGATTAAAATCAGGGGCTGCTTCACCCATATTTACATTCATCTCCCCCTGCATTCCACCAAAACCGAACATGTCTCCGCTTCCACCGTTGGCATTTAATCCATCGTCAGTGGGATATATATATGTCTCTCCTCCGGCTATATCAATATTTAATGCTTCTATACCTTCATAACACTTAGGTATATTGATATTGCCATCATTAATTGACACATTTGTATCAGAATGGATACCATCATCTCCGGCTGAAATGTCAACATTTCCACCTTCTACTAATACATCACCAGTAGCGTGAATACCATCATCACTGCTTGTAATATTCAGCAAACCGGATTCTATATACACATACGCCTCTTCCTTAGAAGTAATAATACCATCATCCACGGCTTCAATAACAATATC
>JAFUGT010000099.1 GCA_017469275.1 Lachnospiraceae bacterium | reverse complement strand
GGTAGATAATCCTGGCTTCGGGCAGTCACAAAATAACCAGCCAAACTATGGAGCAACTATGCCGGTGGATCATCCGGGCTCTGGACAGCAGCCTAAGCAACAGACTAATATTCAGTCAGGCTATGGACAGCAGCCTGTGCAGAGGACCAATATGCAAACAGGCTATGGACAGCAGCCTGTGCAGAGGACTAATATGCAAACAGGCTATGGACAGCAGCCTGTGCAGCATAATGCACCTAAAAATAAGCCGCCTAAAAATAAAAAACAGGGCAGTAAGATGTCAGTTGGCTGGCTGATTGCTTTATGTGCATCAATAGTAGTAATAATTGTCGGTGTTGCTATTATCTGTTTTATTTCTTTTGGTAAAAAGAAACAGATTAACAATGTAAAGGATTCAAGCATTAAACTTACAAATGCAAGTTATACGACTACATATGGAGAACTGTTTGGAAAATCAATCAGTGATGGAAAGTGGGATTACTTCAAAGAAGACGGAGAAAAGCTTGTTCAGGTAAAGGGTGATTATAAGGATCCCGGTTCGGGAAGCGGCTTTCCGGTAATTGTTCAGTTCAATGTGGATGATGGGGTAAAGCTTTCCTGTGTTGCAGTAAACGGAGTGGCATATTCACTTGCAGATTCCGAAAACTTTATCACATTGATGTACATTGCATATTATGGAACAGATGATGAAAAGAATTCTGCCTATGATGATCCAAATGCTAATGTTTTAACTACTGAAGCAACAACTCAGGCGACGACTCAGGCAACAACCCAGGCAACCACTGAAGCAACAACTCAGGCAACCACTGAAGCAACAACCCAGACGACTACAGAGGAAGAAAAAAATGAATATATGATAAAAAACAGCAGCTCTGAATATCTGGCTGTTTCCGATATAGCAGGTATGTCAAAGGAACAGTGCAGGATAGCAAGAAATGAGATATACGCAAGACACGGAAGACTATTTGATGATCCGGAGTTACAGGCATATTTTAATTCATGCAGCTGGTATAGCGGATATATAGCACCTTCTGATTTTAACGAAAGTGTGTTAAATGATTATGAAAAATCAAATCTTGAATTGATAGTGACATATGAAAAGGACATGGGGTATCGCTAAAAATGAACATTGTAAAATCTGATAATAAGATTAAGAAAGTATTATTGGCATTTTTTATACTTGCGTTTGCCGGATGTCTTGTTGGCTGTGGTAAGGAAAAATCAAAGAAAATTGGTGCAAATGATGATACTGCTACAGAAATCGAAATTACCACAGAATCTGAACCGGTAACAGAAATAGAAATAGCAACGCTGTCAGATACCGGTGATTTTACAGATAATGCCCCGGATAATAAGGATGAACCAAAAGAGGCAACCCCTGAAGATGCGACAGAGGATAAGTCCAATGGATATCTTATTTGCATAGATGCCGGTCATCAGTCACAGGGTAATTCCGAACAGGAGCCTATAGGTCCCGGAGCAAGTGAAACTAAGGCTAAGGTTTCAAGTGGAACCAGAGGTGTTGTATCGGGACTTACAGAGTACGAGCTTAATCTTATGGTGGCATTAAAGTTAAGAGATGAATTGGAAAAAAGAGGCTATGAGGTCATCATGGTCAGGGAAACCAATGATGTGAATATAAGCAACAGTGAGAGGGCGGCAGTTGCCAATGATGCAAATGCAGATGCATTTATCAGAATACATGCAAACGGTTCTGAAAATTCTTCTGTAAGCGGAGCAATGACTATATGTCAGACACCTTATAATCCTTATAACGGTGAGTACTATGAGAAGAGCCGTGCATTATCGGATTGTGTGCTTGATAATATGATACTCGCAACAGGTGCAAATAAGGAATATGTTTGGGAGACAGATACCATGAGTGGAATAAACTGGTGTATGGTGCCTGTAACAATTGTTGAGATGGGCTATATGACCAACCCAGAAGAAGACGCACTTATGGCAACGGAAGAATATCAGTATAAAATTGTTGACGGAATAGCAAACGGAATAGATGAGTTTCTTGGAGTTAAGCAATAGTCTTAATGATAAGACGGCTTGTAATATATCGATGAATGAAATCATGACAGATATGTGATAATTTATATTTTGGAGGAATATATGGGAAGACGTGTTATATGGATAGTTCTGGACAGTGCCGGAGCAGGAGAGCTGCCTGATGCGGAAAAATACGGTGATAATGGCGCAGATACATTTGGACATATT
>JAFUGT010000098.1 GCA_017469275.1 Lachnospiraceae bacterium | reverse complement strand
TCATGGTCGTGGTGGTGCTCATCATGATCGTGATGATGGTCGTGCTCATGCTCATCATGGTCGTGGTGGTGCTCATGTTCATGATCATGATGTTCATGATGATAGTGGTGCTCTTCCTCTACACGTTCACCATGCAGATGTCCATAAAGGTATTCCATATCATGATCATGGTTGTCCTGATTTTCCAATACCACATCGAAATCACATGCATCTATCCCCGACTTTAATACTCTGCTTATATTAACATGATAGCCTGAAAGCGGAAGGCTTCCAAGTACATCCCTAAGCACCTGCTCATCTGCCCCCAAATCAAGAAGTGCTGCCACCGTCATATCTCCACTGATTCCCGAATAACATTCCAAATATAATTTTCTATCCATTCTTATTTCCCTTTCCTGTATTAATTCTTACTGTACACCTTTTTGATTGAGAATCTTCGAAACCTCTATTGCTATTTCATCATTAATGCAACATTTATCCGCATACAAAAGCCGGTCTGCGACAACTTTTCCACCTGAACTATAACTGCTTATCAAGCTTTTCACTACCTATCTGATCCGATAGACAGCCGGTTTATCTGGGTTGCAAGGTAACCCGCACCATACCCGTTGTCAATATTAACAACTGCTATACCGTTAGCACAGGAATTGATCATGGTAAGCAGGGCAGACAGTCCTCCAAAACTTGCTCCATATCCTACTGATGTTGGAACTACAATAACCGGATTTCTCACCAGACCACCCAAAACACTAGGCAACGCTCCTTCCATTCCGGCAACGGCAACTACACAATTTGCCGCCTGTAACTCACCGGTTTTAGAAAGCAGCCTGTGGATTCCGCTGACTCCGACATCATATATACGGTTTACCTTTGTTCCGAAAAATTCAGCAGTTTGTGCCGCCTCTTCCGCCACCGGAAGATCTGCAGTCCCTGCGCTGCACACCACAACATTACCCACACGTTCTTTATCAGGCTTTTCCAACTTAAGAATGCGTGATAATTCATCATATATAATGTCAGGAAATCTTTGCTTCAAATATTCATATTGCTCCATGGACGCTCTGGTTCCAAGAACCTCACCTTCCAGATCATAAATATGCTGATAAATATTGCTTAATTGTTCACAGGTCTTCCCGCTGCAAAATACCACCTCTGCAAATCCTGTACGATGTCTGCGGTCACTGTCAAGTTTTGCATAACCCAGCTCGTCATAATGTGCCTTAGTGACCACATTTAGCTCATCACTCCTGTTACCATCAGATAATACTTCTGATTCCCTTAACATCTTCTCCGCCTGCTCAAGTGATAATTGTTCATTTTTAACCGCATTTAAAATTTCTTTTATTGTCATACATTTCCTCACATATATAAACTATCCGGACGTTTGTGAAACGCTTATTTATTCTCTTTTACGTATATTTGAACGCCTCACAATCACCTGATAAACTACTATGATACGTTTTCAACAATTATAGTATCTGTTCAAGCATATACCATTACCATATTTTACTTCATCAATATATCCCTTTGCAAGTATATATTAAGAAAAGCACCATCAAAATATTATCAAAATATCTTGATGGTGCTGCATAAAAACCTCACTATAATTCATATATAAGATTCTTAATTCTTAGATATCGCTTTCTTAACGATTCCCTTAGGATCTTTGACTATTAACTGTACTATCCAAATAACCATTCCCAGTGCCACAACCGAAAGTCCAAGAAAACCGTCGTTAATCATATCTGCTGCGGCAGGACTGAAAAACTCTGCTCCCAGTTCTTTATATTCGAATATAGCATCACACATCCACATAAGTGAAGCTCCCCAATACATAAGAGCAAGGAAACCAAGTTTCATTGTATCATCAGGGGCATTCTTATACCACAAAACCGTTGTGATACACGCTGCCAAAACCGTTATTAACAATGTCATATAACCATCCTCCAAATTCTACTAATACTCGATAACAGCTTAGCAATAATACTTTTAAAAGCTAAGTAACAATCAATAATTACGTATTGATATCATTACTCTTTCTCTGTATCATTATCTATTGCAATGGGTTGTAACTTTGCCGTCTCATCAAGTTCCTGCTTCTTCATTATGATATCAGAAGCCATCACCATTATTCCCCAAACTGCCGTTACAAGTACTGCCATAGAAACACCTACCGTTGACATCTCATGGAGCATAGCCATAGCCTCATCAGGATTTTCCATCGCTGTAAGGAATGGGAACCAAGCCACCACCTCACCATGCCATATATGCTCAAACGCAAGAAGTGCAGAACCTCCCCAAAGCATATTGTTAAGCCATGATAATTTCTTAGAAAATGGTATCTTTGCTGATACAGCCTCATGAACCTCCTCTTTAGATGGTGTAATATCTGCCTTCTCTTTTGACTTAATCGCCTTAGTTAATATTGTAGTTACGATTGCTTCACCTGTCGGTACCAAAAAACATGCCATAATGTTTCCCTCCTAAATAATAATATAATAACATAGTATAATGTGTATCAAGCCTTAAGAAATGATATGATTATCATTATACCATTCTGTCATCCCCACTCGTTTATACTGATTTATTTTATCATTTTTTCACTTATAAAACAACTGAAAAATCACAATCTTCATATTTACAAGATTACAACTTATGAACTCATAAAATCAGATTTGTTTGCTTATTTCAGGAACTCAATAAGAAAATCATATACTCTCTTTGTTGAAGAAATTGACAACTTTTCATTATATGTGTGTATGTCATATATATTCGGTCCCATAGAAACGCAGTCAAGTTCCGGAATCTTTGATGCCAAAAGACCACACTCAAGTCCTGCATGAATTCCTTCCACCACAGGTGCCTTACCATACATTTTCTCATACAGTGTAATCACCTTTTCACGTACTTCCGAGTTTTCCCTGTATTCCCATGCAGGATAATCACCCTTAAGCTCTACTTTGCCTCCCAGTATATTTGCCAGAGATTCAAGCTGCCTTAATACATATTCTTTTCTCGTGGTCACACTGCTTCTCACTGCATGCTGCGCGAATAAATGATCCCCTTTTAATTCAAGAATACCAAGGTTAAGCGATGTTTCCACAAGTCCCGGAACCGACATACTCATATTCTGAATACCATTAGGAACATTCATAAGATATGTGATAACTTTTCGCTTACTCTCTTCTGTCAGAACCTTAACGCCGACTTCATTCCCATGATCATTTTTGTCCGTTACCGACTCTGTAATATTCCTTGAATTATTTATCTTATCAATTAATACGTCCTGATTTTTGAATTCATTAACAGATACACTTATATTCTCATCCGACCTGCTATACTCTTTTTTCAAGACAGAATCAAGTTTATTAATAACTTCCTCCGTTTTTTTAGCAAGGCCATCAATCTCTTCAGCATCTCCAATAAATCCGATAACCGCCTCTGCCTGAATCGGGATGGCATTATCCTTCTTGCCTCCGCATACGTCTGCAAGGTAAAAATTAACTTCAGTTAATAATTCATTGAGTACTCTCCCCAATATTTTGTTAGCATTTGCTCTGCCCTTATCAATTTCCGTTCCTGAGTGTCCACCGGCAAGACCTGATACGGATACTTTATACCAGGATATATTCTTACCTGATTCTTTACCATCACCACTAATATCTTCATCCATATTATCTTTTGCATAACACGGGGCAGATTCGGTTACTTCGTCAGATTTGATTTCTATATCTGCGCCATCCATAGACACAAGAAAGTTCCATTCAACCGGTATCCTCACATGAGCCGACACTCCCCCGGCACAGCTTGTGGTAAATACTCCCTCATCCTCAGAATCTATATTAAGCATCTTATGTCCCTTTAGCATGGACAGGTCAATACCGTTTGCCCCCTCCATTCCAACCTCTTCAGAAACTGTGATTATGAACTCCATTGGCGGATGGGATATACTCTTATCATCCGCAATCGCCAGCATATAAGCGACTGCTATCCCGTCATCTCCCCCAAGTGTGGTATCCTTGGCATGAATATAATCGTCTTCAACGTATATTTCAAGACCTTCTTTCTCCATATCCTTATTAACACCCGGACGCACCTCACATACCATATCCAAGTGCCCCTGCAGTATGACCGGCTCTTCATCTTCCCTGCCTTTACTTCCCGGAACCTGCATCACCACATTATAAAGCTCGTCCTGATAATAAATGATTCCATGCTCCTTAGCATACTCCACAAGATAATCACTTATGGCCTTCTCATGATATGAACCTCTTGGTATCTTACTTATCTCCTCAAAGTAGTAGAAAACTCTCTCCGGTTGTAATCCTTCTAATGCTCTCATTGTTATAATATGCCTCCTCTTTAAATCTTTTTTCACCTAAACCTCAACATCTAACGCTTTGCGTATCTCATATATTCTTGTCTCACTCCACTGATTTAAGCGACTCTGCCATATTAATCTTCTCTATCTTAAGTTCCATAACCACGTTAACCATCAATGTAAAGATAAATGTAAGCACCGTACTATACAGAAAACTGACAGGCAATATCTGTACTCTGAAGCAGACCATATCTACCACTATCTGCGCCATGACATAGCGGTGCAGCAGCACTCCAAGACCTAATCCTATAATAACTCCAAAGAAGGTCAGTGCAATATTTTCTCTGAAGACATAAGAAGCTGCCTCATTCCTGAAAAAGCCCAGCACCTTGATGGTCGCTATCTCACGAAGTCTTTCTGTTATATTGATATTGGTAAGATTATATAATACGATAAATGCAAGTCCCGCTGCGCTGATGATAACCACAAGTACAATGTAATTGAGGCTGCTCATCATCTTCGCCATTCTTTCCTTCACATCTGCGAAGAGCGAAACTGATGTAACATTTTCATCCTTTGCAATCTCCGCCGACTGCTTATAAATGTCTGCATTATCATCAAAGTTAATGTATGCCGCATTATATTCCACAGGCTCATTAAGCTGCTTTTCCATGGTTTCAGGTGATATAAATACATAATTATACACATGGTTTTCGAACACTCCCGTAACCTTAACGTTCATTTGGCGCATGTCCTCATCCCTTAACGTTACTTCGTCCCCAACCTGAATTTCATAACGTTTGGCAAGACTTTCACATATAAGGGCTTCCCCACTTCGTGGAAACTCAAGACGAGTTCCATCTGTAGTGTGAAAATGTATATAGTGGTCTATTGTGTCAGCACTTTCAGGAACCACCAGCGATACTTCCTTGACCTTGTCCCCTGCAAGAAGATCCCATGATGCTTCGTGAAGGAGAAGATACTCAGCACATACATCATCCATTCTGCCTGAGAGACTACCGGGAAGCATGCCCTGCTTATTCTCCTGTCTGCCCGACTCATTCTTATATGTCATGGACGCATCCGCTGTCAGTATCTCCTCATATTGCATAGTGGCAAAATCAGCAATAGAATCCTTGATTCCAAAGCCTGTAAGAAGCAATGCGGTACAGCCTCCGATTCCCACTATCATCATAAAGAACCGACCTTTATATCTGAATATATTCCTTATTGATACCTTATGTAAAAATTTCAAATGATTCCATATAGCAGGCACATACTCTAACAACACCCTCTTTCCGGCCTTGGGCGCCTTAGGTCTCATAAGTCCCGCTGCCGTCTCTGAAAGCTCATAATGACAGGTAAGCCATGTTGTCCCGATTGAACATAGTAAAGCTGCTATAAGTGATAACAATGCCAGTTTCCAATCAACTACATAACTTATCGGTAGAGCATGATACATCAACTTATAGGTCGTCCATATAACTTTGGGAAACAGAATAATTCCGGTGCTATAGCCTACTATACATCCCAGTATGGCAGCAGACCCTGAATAGAACATGAACTTACCCATAATTGCCGCTTCTGAGTAACCTAATGCTTTGAACACACCGATCTGGGTACGCTGCTCCTCCACCATTCTTCCCATTGTGGTAATACAGACAAGTGCTGCAACGAGTACAAAGAAAACAGGGAACACTCTTGCCACCTGAGCAACGATAGCTGAATCATTTTCAAAACATGCATATCCTATATTGGTATTTCTTTCGAGCAGGTATGTATCAGGTTTATCTATATCTGCCAGTTCTTTCCTGGCATCTGCTATCTCCTGCTCAGCATCCGCTATTTTCTCATCAAATTCTTTAACGCCATCCTCATATTCTGCCAATCCGTCTTCATACTCCGCAAGGCCGTCCTGATACTCAGCCATTCCCTTTTGAAACTCACTAAGACCTTCAAAATACTTTTTCTCTCCATCGGAAAGTTGCTCTTTTCCGCTTTTGTATTCCTTTAACCCTTTTTCGTATTCCTTCTTTCCCTTCTCGTACTTTTTGACACCTTCTTTATATTTTGCAAGTCCCTTATTATATTCTTTTTTTCCTGCAGCAAGAGTTTTCTTTTCTGCATTTAATGCAGCCTGATTTGCTGACAACTCAGTCTTTGCCGCTTCTATCTGCGTCCTGGCAGTTTTCAGCGCTTCTCTACCCGCATCCAACTCTTTCTTCGCCTGTGTGAGAGCTGCCTGTTGTGCAGCCGGAAGCATATCCCACATATCTTCCACCTGCTCCACCTGCGCATTATACTCTGCCTCTTTTGCGGCAAATTCCTGCTCCTGTAATGTCAGGGCAGTATCATTAGCATCAATTGTGGCTTTACCCTTATCAAGTTCTGCCTGTCCTGCTGTAATCTGCGTTTCCCCGAGATCAAGTTGTTTTTTTGATGCTTCTAACTGTTTCTTGCCCTTATCAAGCTCCTTCTTGGCTTTTGCCAGCTCCTTCTTAGCTTTCGCCAATTGTTTCCCGGCATCATTTAACTTTTCCTTATTATCATCTATGGTATTCTTGGCAGTATATAATTCACTTCTTGCATCAGATAATTCCTGCTCGGCATCAGAAAGTTCTGCTTTTCCGTCAGAAAGCTTCTTTTTCGCATCAGAAAGTTCCTCTTCTCCCTCTTTCTTTTTATCAGCCAGTTCTTTTTCGCCATCTGCGATTTCATCATTTGCATCGGCTATAATTCTTTCGTATCTATCTTCAGCCTGAAGTTCAACAAAAGTCTCCCAGTCTTTCTTCTTTGCCTTCATATAATTCTTGTAATCTTTAGAATATATCTCATAATCCTCATCAAATCTCACAAACAATTCGGTGTAAATGTCGCTGTCAAAGAAGTCTTTGGGAACATATACAAATCCATCCACTGTACCTGTTCCGATGGATGTGGTCCCTCTCTCAAAATTGATATAATATGAGGAATCCACCCATCCAACAACAGTCAAATCCCTTAACTTTATCATATCAAGAGTATCTTCCTCGTTAGTATCTTCAACCATTAAATGCTCCCCTATCTCCGGAAGACCATTCATTACGGCATCCACTACACACTCATTATTCTTTTCCGGCATTCTGCCCTTTACCAATTCAACTCCGTTAATATTGTCAGTTATAGAATGTGTCTTCAACACAATCTCTTCCCCGGCTTCATTGGTGTATAGGGCATCTATGGTATAAGCTCCTTCCGCATATCTTACATCTTCCCTATCCTTAAAGACATCCACATCCTCTTCTTCCCAACCCAGTGTTGATATAAGTCTGTAGTCGAAAAACTGATTATCCTGCAAAAAACTATCTACAGTATGTATCATGGCAGGGGTAGTAATACGAACACCCGAAAAAAAGCCGACTCCCAACGCGATAATGGCAAATATCGCAAAAAACCTGCCAAAGGTTCCTTTAATTTCTCTTAAAGTTGTTTTTTTCAACATTGATTTCATAGCTATTCCTTATTAGTATGTGGTGAGCATGTATATTTGAAAGTAACACTCAAAGTAAAGAATATCACCACTCTATATTCTCGATATCTGAAACATTTTCATTGAGTCGCATGTCTGCAATGCGTCCACTCTTAACAGTTATTATGCGATCTGCCATAGCGGTAAGCGCCTGATTGTGGGTGATGACCACAACTGTCATTCCCGTTTCCCGGCAGGTATCCTGAAGAAGTTTGAGTACAGCCTTACCTGTATTATAATCAAGTGCTCCTGTTGGTTCATCACATAGAAGCAGCTTAGGATTCTTTGCCAACGCTCTCGCTATTGCGACTCTTTGCTGTTCTCCACCGGAAAGCTGTGCGGGAAAATTTTTCATTCTGTCTGAAAGTCCCACCTCAGTAAGTACGGTAGCCGCATCTAAAGGATCTTTACATATCTGGGCGGCAAGTTCGACATTTTCCAAGGCTGTAAGGTTACCCACCAGGTTATAGAACTGAAAGACAAAACCCACATCATAACGTCTATATGCAGTGAGTTGTTTCTTGTTATAGGAAGATATCTCTGCGCCATCCAATATCACACTTCCCGATGTCAGTGTATCCATTCCGCCAAGAATATTGAGTATTGTGGTTTTACCGGCTCCGGATGCTCCCACAATAACGCAGAACTCACCCTTTTCAATCTCAAAATTGACATCATTTAAAGCGTGAATTTCCACCTCACCGGTTTTATAGGTTTTCTTTACATTCTTGAATTCTACATACGCGCTCATTTATACTCTCCAAATTCCTGTTTTTTACTTATCCAGCACTTCATTCATACTTCCGGTTCTATATCCCAAAAGATCCAAAGTAACATAGGAGAAGCCATATTCCTTAAATGCTTCCGTTATCCTTTCACGATTATCCTTCCGGGCAATTCTCTCAATCTCGGAAGGCTCTACTTCAATACGTGCCATATTCCCATGTATACGTACACGCACCTGTCTAAAGCCCATATCAAGAAGAAGCTGTTCTGCCTTATCGACCATAGATAATTTCTCTTCACTTATGGTCTCACCGTAGACAAAACGTGATGCAAGGCAAGCAAAGGACGGCTTATCCCATGTGGGTAGAGCGAACTTATTTGAAAGTTGCCTGATCTCCGATTTATATAGTCCGACCGCTCTTAAGGGACTCTTGACATTTAATTCCTTTACAGCCATAAGTCCGGGTCTGTAATCACCCTCATCATCCACGTTAGAGCCTTCGACAACGGCATTCATCCCACTTTTTCGGGCGATATCTCCAATCTTTTCAAACAGTTCTCTCTTACACAGATAACAGCGATTCTTGGGATTTTCCCTAAATCCATCTATCTCTAATTCTTCAGATTCACATATCTCATGCTTTATTCCTCTGCTCTCACAAAACGCCACCGTTTCATCAAACTCACGCTTCGGAAACGAACAGGACTTGGCCGTTATCGCCATTACATTGTCTTTTCCCAGCGCTTCAACTGATGCATAAAGCAAAAATGTGGAATCGACGCCACTGGAAAATGCTACTGCGACACTCCCCAAACCTTTAAGATATTCTATAAGTTTTTCGTATTTTTGTTCTAAGTCGTTCATTTTATCATTACCAACTTTCTTCTGATTTCCTATTATAGGAAAAGGGATTGCCTATTTTAACAATAGGCAATCCCATTTTAACATACATCATACTACGTTACAAAGAAAACTTTCATCAATATACTTCTTTCTCACTTATGGGCGTAATATCACGTTGCCAGTCATTTTCACAAATCATTCAATGATGAACATGTGCATATACACGATGGTGTCCCGGCTGCATTGATATCATGCAAACATGAAGTATCGCCGCAGATACTGTTGAACATACACCCACAATATAGCGACAGTCCT
>JAFUGT010000097.1 GCA_017469275.1 Lachnospiraceae bacterium | reverse complement strand
TGCGGTAAATCTTCTGATCTAACTTCTTACCTGTTACTTTAATCTTGTCTGCATTAACAACTACTACATAATCACCTGTATCAATATGTGGTGTAAATGTCGGCTTATTCTTACCTCTTAATACGCTTGCAATCTCAGATGCCAAACGTCCTAATGTATGTCCTGTAGCATCAACTACATACCATTCTCTGTTAATTGTTGATGGGCTTGCCATATAACTCTTCATGGTGTTCCTCCTTAAAAATATTCAAATGTCTTCGTCAGTCTACATCTTCGCTCCCTTGCTGAAATGTCCGAAACAGCATTACACTACGATGTATAATGACTTTTCTATTATCATTTGTATTCTATCTCATCACACTACCGTCTCCGGCATCCATATGTATGATGTTGGAAAGCGATATAATACTAAATGATTCAAAACTGCTTAACACCGGGGCTATTGGCGTTTGGGCAGTCTTTTCCTATCGTCACAAGAAAGTATTATATTATAATTTTTTTACTATGTCAATGTGTTTTTTTCTAAAGGTACTCTATCTCTACAAGAGTCAAACCACATGCGGCAGCCTTGTGTCCGGCTTTCGTTCTGTCCTTTGCATCTAATATATTCTTTATCTCTGAAGGCTCTATCATCCCCATACCGACCTTCAATAAAGAACCCACAATAATCCTCACCATATTATAGAGAAAACCATTACCGTTAATTCTAATTCTCACAAGATTTCCTTCTCTGATCACCTTGATATAGTAAATGGTCCTCACAGTATTTTCCACATCATCCTTCGGCGTACAAAAGCTTTTGAAATCATGCTCTCCCACAAGATAATCCGCCCCCTGCTGCATTTTCTCCTCATCAAGATGAAAATAAACAAAATGAGAGTAAAGACGCATCAAAGGATCTGGAAACTGAGCATTATATATCTTATATTCGTAAGTTTTCCGTGTATCGCAGTATCGCGGATGAAAATCAGGAGCTACCTCGCAAGAATTCTGTATTCTTATATCATCCGGAAGCAAATTATTAATGGCATAAGCAATTTTATCCGGCGGCATTGTAACATTTGCATCAAATACAGCTACATTACCCAGTGCGTGTACACCTGAATCTGTGCGACTGGCTCCGATAACCACTATATCCTCATTAAAGAACTTAGAAAGAGTTTTATTAAGAACTTCCTCTACCGTTATACCATTTTTCTGGATTTGCCATCCACAATAACCTGTGCCATCGTAGGCAACAGTAAGTTTAATTCTCTTCATAGTACATTCTCCGATTATGACCATTTCCAATTATACATTGACATTTAACTTACAAATATTATAAAACCTTTGATAGTCTTAAAGAACTTATAAATTACCTGCCATAGCATCAAACATACTCAAATGCAGCATTCTTTTAATTACGATTAAAATAATCAGATATATAACCACCAAAGCATAAGCAATATAATCTCCCCGCTTATATTTTAGCGGTTTCATCTTAGTTCTTCCCTCTCCACCATGATAGCATCTGGCATCCATTGCAAGCGCTAATTCGTTACTTCTCCTAATAGCGGATACAAAAAGCGGAACTATTATCGGCATCATTTTCTTTAGCCTTTCAAATATATTGCCTTCCTTGAAATCTACTCCTCTTGCCATCTGCGCCTTCATTATACGGTCTAGCTCTTCTGTAAGGACAGGTATAAATCTAAGGGCAATGGACATGATCATTGCCAGTTCATGTACCGGCACACGTAATTTGTTCATCCATGACAACATTTTCTCTAATCCATCTGTCAATTGATTAGGGGTAGTCGTATAGGTCATCATCGATGAACCTACTATCATGAACATCAGTCTCAAAAAAAGATAACAGGCGGCATACACACCGGCCTTCGTTATTCGTATAAAATTCCATTCAATAATGGTCTGCGCCCCCTGTACGGTAAACAGTTGCAATATTACCGTAAATAAAAGAAACCATACCAGTACTTTAGTACCCTTTATTATATATCTTAATGGGATATTGGATAGTTTTATGTAAACTAAAAGTGCAATAAATGCTAATCCATACATCACCATACTTCTCATAAAGAAAAGGCTTATTACATATACAAATGTAATAACAATCTTAACCCTTGGATCTAATCTATGTACATGCGAATCTGTACTGTAAAATTGTCCTATCGTCATTTCACGCATAGTTGTTCCTTCTTTATCAATCCAAAAACTTATGTTTTAATGTTGTACATCAATATCTAATCTGATAACTACTAAAAATACCTTATTTTTAAAAACTACTATAAATACCTGATTTATAATTACTACTATAAATACCTGATATACATACTATCATGAATACCTAATAATACATACATGTTTCTATGTCAGTTTACATAACTCCCCATATATGTCTATTTGAGTATTCTTAGTTACATCCACATCTATTCCCGTTCCTTTAAGAGTATTAAGCAAATTAATACCAACAGGAATTTTTAATCCTAATCCCTCTAACAATTCCTTATTTTCAAATACTTTCCACACCGGACCATCAAGACATATCTCCCCGGAATCCATCACAATAACCCGGTTTGCGTACTCAGCTACTTCCTCCATGTTATGCGACACTATTATTATTGTCATTCCATGCTCTTTCTGTAATATACCTAACATTTCCAATATATTCTTAGCTGCTACAGGGTCAAGTCCTGCAGTCGGCTCATCCAACACCAAATACTCCGGCTCCATTGCAATTACTCCGGCTATTGCAACCTTACGTTTTTGACCACCGGACAGGGTAAGCGGTGATGCATCATAAATTGTGTCAGGAAGACCAACCACTTCAATTGCCTTATACGCTCTTCTTCTAGCTTCAACTTTAGAAATGTCCATATTCATCGGACCAAAACACACATCCTGCTCAACAGTATCCGCAAACAACTGATATTCCGGATATTGAAAAACCATTCCGACTTTTTGTCTTAGTTTTTTTATAGGAAACTCCTTTTCATGAATATTATTTCCATCATAATATACACTGCCGCTATCCGGTATTAAAAGTCCGTTTAAATGCTGCATTAATGTAGACTTTCCCGAGCCCGTATGTCCCACTACCGCAATAAATTCGCCTTTACCAATATGAAGTGAAACATTATTTAAAGCCGTTCTTTCATTAGCGAACCCTTTATTATAAATATAACTTACATTATTTATTAATATGCCCTCTGCGGGATTGATTTTAGTTGAATGACTATTATCTGTTTGCCCTCTTAAATTATCTTCTATATCAACATACCTTTTATCATTATCTTCGATTTTGCTTTCCGTATCGCTTTCTGATTTCCTTACTTCCTGTACTATACCGTATTTATTACACATCAATGAGATAAGCTGTTCATCATTTTCTACATTTACAGCCTCATTTTCACTTATTATACCTTGTCCCTTAAGAAATTTGACATATTGATACAACTGCGGCAGAACAAGTCCACATTCCTGTATCATTTTCTCGTCAGCAAATATTGATTTGGGAGTTCCCTCTGCAACAATGTTTCCTTTTTTCATCACAAATATCTTGTCAGCACTAACAACCTCATCCATATGATGTGTGATCCATATAATAGTTATATTCTTATCTTTGTTAAGCCTTTTTGCCACATTAAGCATTTGCCTGCGGCTTCCCGGATTTAACATTGCTGTGGCTTCATCAAAGATTATACATTTCGGCTCCATCGCCAGCACTCCTGCTATGGCAACCTGCTGCTTCTGACCCCCTGATAGTTTATTTGGAGAGTTCAAACGATAGTCATTCATTTCTGTATCATTTAAAGCGCCATTCACCTGATTCCATATTTTCTCAGTGGAAAAGCCCAGATTTTCAGGACCAAATGCTACATCTTCTTCAACAATACTACCCACTATCTGATTATCAGGATTCTGAAACACCATGCCGGCTGTTCTTCTGATATTAAGACGTAATTCTTCCTCTACGGTATCCATACCATCCACAACAACCTCTCCCTCACTCGGAGTAAGCAATGCGTTAATGTGCTTGGCAAGAGTGGATTTGCCGGAACCATTTTCACCAACAATTGCAATGAACTCTCCTTGTTCCACTTCCAAAGATACATCAGAAAGGGCTTCTATCATCTCCTCCACATTTCCATCTTCATCACGTCTGAAATATTCAAATACAAGATTCTTAATATCGATAAAGCCCATGTATCTGTCCTTTCCCATCTGCGGGCAATTGTTATTTGTCCATCTATTGCAGTTAATATTAACTATACAACCTTTTATACATAATTGAAAAGGCGGAGACTATAAACAGTCTCCGTCTTATAATATACGTTATCTTATACCATTGCAAGTAGATTATTATTCAAAATAAGTATATCCACCGTTTCATAATAATTATACTAACTCAAGAATAACTTCCATTGCAGCATCGCCCTTACGAGGTCCGATCTTGATGATTCTTGTATAACCACCATTACGTCCTGCATACTTAGGACCATACTCATTAAATAACTTCTCTGTAAGATCTACTTTCTTAGTACCTCTCTTCTTACCTGCTGCCTCATTAGGAACCTCAACTACAGGATAAAGTACCTTTAACATCTGTCTTCTGGCATGAAGCTTTGATGGCTGATCTTTCTTAACGGTCTTCTCAACTTCATCATATACAGTAACTTTCTTACCATCTACAACTTCTTTGATTCTCTTGCCATCTTTGTCCTTCTTAGCAACCTTAGCAGTTACTGTAACCTCATCAAAGTTATCCTTTTCCTTAACTGCCATTGTGATAAGACTCTCAGCAATCTTACGAACTTCCTTAGCTCTTGCTTCGGTCGTTGTAATCTTACCATTATATAATAACTGTGTTACCTGATTACGAAGTAACGCTTTTCTCTGTGCCTGTTTCTTTCCAAGCTTTCTATACATTGCCATAATGTAAAAACCTCCTTCACTTTGCTTACTGCGATGCTCCCTTTGCTGACAATCATTCAGGTCTGCGTCGTATGTGTGAGACTCCGGCTCTACAAAACTAATTCGGTCTGTAATAACCACCATCCTCACTTACATCCTTCAGCTTAAGTGATCTTTCTTAATATATTATTTTATTTAGTCATCTCCGTTGTTAAGGGATAATCCAAGTTCTTTCAACTTGTTAAGCACTTCATCAAGTGACTTTCTACCCAGGTTACGAACCTTCATCATATCCTCAGTTGTCTTGCTTGTAAGCTCTTCAACTGTGTTGATACCTGCACGCTTCAAGCAGTTATATGAACGAACTGAAAGCTCTAACTCATCGATACTCATCTCAAGAACTTTCTCTTTTTCGTCATCTTCCTTCTCTACCATAACCTCTGCAGACTTAGCATTCTCAGAAAGGTCTATGAAGAGACTTAAGTGCTCTGAAAGTACCTTAGCAGCAAGGCTTACTGCCTCATCCGGTGCAAGTGTACCATTAGTAAATACATCTAAAGTAAGTTTATCATAATCTGTTGTCTGACCAACACGAGTATCAGTTACAGTAAGATTAACCCTTTCAACAGGTGTATAAATAGAATCTACAGCTATAACATCAATAGATGTATCTTCTTTCTTGTTCTTATCGGCACCAACATAACCTCTGCCTTTGGTTATTGTCAATTCCATATCCAGTCTTGCATCCGGTCCTGAAAGCGTAGCAATAACAAGCTCAGGATTAAGTATCTCAATGTCACTGTCAACATGAATATCTGCCGCTGTAACAACACCCTCTCCAACATACTCGATGTATGCCTGCTTAGGCTCATTGGAAGGACTGTTATTCTTAATAGCTAATTCCTTAATGTTCATAACTATCTCCGTAACATCTTCCTTAACGCCCGGAATTGATGAGAACTCATGCAATACGCCCTTAATCTTAATATAACTGACAGCGGAACCTGGTAAAGATGATAACATAATTCTTCTTAAAGAGTTACCAAGTGTTGTACCATATCCTCTCTCTAAAGGTTCTACTACAAATTGACCGTATCTGTTGTCTTCTGAGATTTCTTTAATCTCTATTCTTGGTTTTTCAAATTCAAACACGTTTACCGAACCTCCCATTTTTATAAAATCTGATCGCAATGCCACCTCGATTGCGATACCTTGATAGCAATGCAAGCTTGCATAGACTGACTTTCTTATAATTAGCATTGCTTATCAGATGTCGAACATTACTTAGAATATAACTCGACAATAAGTGTCTCGTTAACAGGAACGTCTATCTGCTCTCTAAGTGGTAACTCTGTTACGGTTCCACTTAAGTTTTCCTGATCAACCTCTAACCAAGCAGGAACTAATCTTCCGCCTGTAACCTCTAAGATATCTTTATATCTCTGTAAAGATCTACTCTTCTCGCGAATCTCAATCTTATCTCCGGCCTTGATTCTATATGAAGGGATGTTAACGCATTTACCATTAACCAAAACATGCTTATGTCCTACAACCTGTCTAGCCTCTCTACGTGTTCTTGCAAATCCCATACGGAATACCACGTTATCAAGTCTTGACTCCAAAAGGATCATAAGGTTAGGACCTGTAAGACCTTTCATTCTCTCTGCTGTAGCATAAAGATTACGGAATGGTTTCTCCAATACTCCGTAAATGAATTTTGCTTTCTGCTTCTCACGAAGCTGTAATCCATATTCGCTCATCTTTCTGCTTGAACGAACCAACTGTCTGTTTGACTTTTTATCTACGCCAAGAACCTGTGGCTCCATACCTAAAGATCTGCATCTCTTAAGAACCGGTGTTCTATCTACTGCCATCTTATTATACCTCCTATTACACTCTTCTACGTTTTGGTGGACGACATCCGTTGTGTGGAACAGGTGTTACGTCGCGGATTGAAAGTACCTCGAGTCCTGCTGCCTGAAGTGCACGGATTGCTGCCTCACGACCTGAACCCGGGCCCTTAACCATAACGTCTACCTTCTTAAGACCATGAATTAATGCTGCCTTTGTTGCAGTCTCTGCTGCCATCTGAGCTGCATATGGAGTTGACTTCTTAGAACCCTTGAAACCAAGCTCTCCTGCACTAGCCCATGAAAGCGCATTACCTTCATTGTCGGTTAATGTAACAATTGTATTATTAAAAGATGACTGAATATGTGCCTGACCGTGTTCTACGTTCTTCTTAACACGCTTCTTTGTCACTTTCTTTGTAACTTTAGCCATTATAACTTAACCTCCTGATTATTTCTTCTTGTTTGCTACTGTTCTCTTAGGACCTTTACGTGTTCTTGCGTTGGTCTTTGTCTTCTGACCACGAACCGGCAAACCTTTTCTATGACGGATTCCACGATAACAACCAATCTCCTGAAGACGCTTGATATTAAGCGCGATCTCTCTACGAAGATCACCTTCTACCATCTGAGTCTCATTGATTATTTCGCTGATTCTCTTAACCTCGTCGTCTGTGAGATCACGAACGCGAGTATCAGGATTAACATTAGCTTCTTTTAAAATACGCTGAGATGAAGGAAGTCCTATACCATAGATATAAGTAAGTCCAATCTCGATACGTTTTTCTCTTGGTAAATCTACACCTGAAACACGAGCCATACTGACTGCTACCTCCATTAAATAATCTTTGTAATTAATTATACTTGTCAGGAACACATACCCCATATTCCTTATAGGAACAATAAATGTTTCCTAAAACATTCCAAAGTTCTGATATCTCTATCGGGTATCTATAGAGGTGAAATGTATACCAGCGCTTAAGAATGATGAATGCAGGTATTATTAATATAGTGTATAGATGGTACACAATATAACCTGCTCTATTGTTACGTTATACAAGCTCATGACACTTGTATATACAGCCGCTTTCATAAATCATCTCCTATAATAAAGATCAGTTATTATAGAAGGAACTTCACATCGGGAATACGATGCTACTTTGGTCAACAAGCAAAGCAAGAATTAACAGATGGGCTATCATCTATCCTTGTCTCTGTTTGTGCTTCGGGTTTTCGCAGATCACTCTGATACTGCCTTTTCTTTTAATGACTTTGCACTTGTCGCAAATTGGTTTAACTGATGCTCTAACCTTCATTAAAATACTCTCCTTTCGAAAAAAGTCCATTGCGAAGAACTATTGTACCATTTTCGTTAATCTAATGCAAGTAAAATTTGGAATTTATTTTATTTTTCTCTCCATTTGATTCTTCCCTTAGTAAGATCATATGGTGACAACTCTAATGTAACTTTGTCTCCCGGTAAAATTTTAATATAATTCATTCTCAGTTTGCCACTGATATGTGCCAAAACTTCGTGTCCATTCTCTAATACAACTTTGAACATAGCGTTAGGTAAATTTTCAACAACAGTTCCTTCAATTTCAATTACATCTGCTTTAGACATGTATTCGTCCTCCTTAATATACTAACTGGATTAAATTATTGTTTACCTTAGTAAGTAGTGAGCGAAACTCTTATACGTTTTTGATATTGTGAACGGCTCCAGTGACTTTCATCATCGCTTAGGGACCCGCTTGCGCTCGCGTTGCATCACGTAGCAGTACTAAATTCGTGAACAAGTTCACTCATTAAGTGCTGACG
>JAFUGT010000096.1 GCA_017469275.1 Lachnospiraceae bacterium | reverse complement strand
TCGCTTTAAGTTCGGTGTTTTATTTTATTCTGAGGCTTTATTCTTTTTCTGTTCGTCCTTGATACGGTAGTAATCTTCCAGATCCACATCGATCTTTACTCTCGCATCTGGTTTTCGGTTGCTCAAGAGGCACACAGTCTCCACATGTCCGCTATGTCCAAATTGATCAAAGGCGCATATTTTATCCACTCTATACATCTTCTCACATTTATCGTTTTCCGCTTCCGTTAATATTCTTAGATCCCTGGCAAGAGTTGCAGGATCACAACTGACGTACACTACCCGTTTCGGTGACATCTTTAGTATGGTATTAAGAGTAACGATATCACATCCCTTTCTTGGCGGATCCACAACTATCACATCTGCATACACTCCGGTTTTCTCATATTCCTCCGGAAGAACCTCTTCCGCCTTACCCACAAAAAATTCTACGTTAGTTATTCCGTTAATTTCAGCATTTTTCGTCGCATCTTCAATAGCTTCGGGGATTATCTCCACACCCATAACCTTTTTCGCTTTCTGCGCCAGAAAAAGAGAGATTGTTCCGATTCCACAGTAGAGATCCCACACCGTTTCATCACCCTTAAGATCAGCATACTCCAACGCTTTCCCATATAGTTTTTCCGTTTGTTCCGGATTAACCTGGAAAAACGAGAGTGGGCTTATCTGATATTTCACATCGCCAATGTAATCTGTAATAGTATCACTTCCCCAGATGGTTCTGCATTTATCACCAAGAATCCTGTTGGTCTTATTCTTATTAACATTAACTACAATGCTTGTAATACCCGGAATGTCCCTAAGACATGCTACCAACTCATGCTCAACATTAAAATGCTTTATTTGATCATTTGGATAATTATTCGAACTGTATTTACCATCTGTATTGTGGACTTTACTATATCTATTTAATTCATTATTGACAACACCAAGCGAAGAAACTGTTTTCTTCCCTACCAACTCATCACCGTTGATTACCACACACACCATGACCTCACCTGTATGTTTGCCAACTCTGGTTAAAATGTGACGCACAAGTCCTGTATGTTTTTCCTCATCATAGGGCTCAACTTTATACTCATTGAAAAAACTTCTGATTTTTTGAAGTATCATATCATTTACAGGATGTTGAAGATAGCACACATCTGTATCTATAATCGAATGTGTCCTTCCAGCATAGAATCCTATAATAATATTGCCATCTTTATCTCTTCCAACCGGAAACTGCGCCTTGTTACGATACCTGATTGCAGGGAATGCCTCTTTATCATAATTCTCCATCCCCACAATCGGCTCCATAAGTTCTTCCACGTTATCAAAACCGCCAATTCTTTTAAGACAATTAGCAACCTTTGCCTGTTTCCACTCTAATTGTTTTTCATAGGAAAGCTGCATAATACTGCAGCCTCCGCATCTTCTGGCATGGGGACAAACAGGTTCCACTCTGTCCTTAGAGGGGGCTATTATCTCCATCAGACGACCATAGGCATATTTCTTCTTATCCTTGATAATTCTAATCTTTGCTACATCTCCCGGCACTGTATCCTTAACAAATACAGCCATTCCGTCAATATGTCCGATACCCTCGCCATCATTGCCGATGTCTTCTATTGTCATTTCATATTCCTGATTTTTTTCTAAAGCCATATCATTTTCCCTCATATGTTGGTTAATCTGATAAAAATTAATCTCTTAGCAATCAACTGCCTCTAATTGCCACAAGCTTCCATGTCAGTATTATGCTCTCTCCAGCTCAATCTTAAAACTTATATTTCTTGCAGTCTTCATACCTTCAAACTGAATAACATAATATCCTCCATTTTCGTTAACCTCCATGATCATACCCTCGCCAAACAGTTTGTGCATTACCTTTGTACCCGCTTCAAATCTTTCCGGCAACACACCGCTTATCTTCTCCTCATTTTTCTGTATGAAACTTTTTGCCGACTCAACAAATTTCTGTTCCAGCTCTACGGTGTATTCAAGGTAGGTCTTATCGATATTAAATATAAATCTTGATGGATATCTGTAAGAACCGTCAAGATTAACTCCCTCTGCATCAGAGAGAAACAAAGCATTCTCCGCCCTTGTGTATGCAACGTAGGCAAGACGTCTTTCTTCTTCCAAGGCATCTTCACTATCCACATGTTTGCTTGGAAATATTCCTTCATTCATACCACACACGAACACATAGGGAAACTCCAATCCTTTAGCCGTATGTATGGTCATCATTTTCACCGCATCTTTCTTTTCCTCTTTGTCAAGATTGGTAAGCAATGATATTCTCTGTAGATAATCTGCAAGGGATGTCTCCTCTCCCGCACTTTTTTCATAATCAAATACCGCCTGCTTAAGTTCTGCCAGATTCTCAAGTCTGCTGTCATCTCCTGAAGTTCTCAGCATAGTCTCATAACCGCTGTCATTCAATATCCCTTGCAAAAGATCAGTAAGTTTGAACATTTTAAATGAACGCTTATATCCATCAATCAACTCCACAAATTCCCCCGCCTTTGAACTTGCTATCAGGGGATTATCAAGATTATCGACCAACGCCTCATAAAGCTTCATACCATGAGCCTCAGCGTACTTTTCAAGGAATTCCATTCTTTTCTTTCCAAAATTTCTTCTTGGTACATTGATAATCCTTTTAAATGACATATCATCCTCAAAGATCAACATTCTCAAATAACATATGCAATCTTTAATTTCTCTTCTGTTATAAAATGATACCCCACTATATATAACATAGGGAATCTGCGCGTTAAGCAGCACTTCCTCTATGCTTCTTGAGACATGATGTGCCCTGTATAAAATGGTACAATCATTATATTTGTGTCCCGCTTCGATCAGTTTGTTAATCTGTCCTAATATCCACTTAGCTTCCTGCTCGGTTGTCTTTGCATGATTATATATTACAGGAACCGTAGAACCTTTCGTTGGTTTTAACTTTTTGTCCACTCTCTTTTTATTATTAGCGATCAACGAATTGGATACATTAAGTATATTCTCTGACGATCTGTAATTCTGATCCATTATTATATCAGTACAATCAGGATGTGTAGCCTTGAAATTCAATATATATTCTATATTGGCACCTCTCCAGGTATATATTGTCTGATCAGGGTCTCCCACTATGAACAGATTACCATGATAGGCTGACAACAGTTCCGCCATCTCGTATTGTGTGGCGGAAACATCCTGAAATTCATCCACCATGACATACTGCAGACGATTTTGCCATTTTTCTCTCTTATCTTTGAAGCTATCCAATATATAAAAAGAAAACGTGATCAGGTCATCATAATCTAATGCATAAGCCTTCTTCTGCTCATACAGATAACCGTAAAAAAGAATATCCTCTTTATTAACTGCAGTTAAAAACTTCTCTTTAAGTTCCTGCGTATTCAACCTCAAGATATATTCTATATGCTCCATTCTGTTTTTTCTAATACTTATAAGTTCCTCGGCCATAGAATATGTAATCTCCCGAGAATCAATGTGCCCCTGTTCATATACATTATGAAGAACAGCCTTCATATCCTCCTCATCCATCACAAGAAAATTATCGGGATAATTCATAGTATGAATGTCTTCCCTGAGTAACTGCACACAGAACCCATGAAAAGTACACACCATGCCTGTATCCTGATCACCGATCATGGTGCGTATTCGCTTTCTCATCTCGTTGGCCGCCTTGTTAGTAAATGTTACACAAAGAATATTCTCAGTGGCTATTCCTACATCATTAACCAGATAGACATAACGATGCGTAAGCGCCTTAGTCTTGCCGCTTCCTGCACCCGCCACCACTCGCACATATCCTTCGGTATTCGTTACCGCTTTGACTTGTTCTTCATTCAAACCCTGTAATGTATCTGACACGTTATCCTTCTCTTTTCTATATTAGTATAAATTAATGTTTGCGCGTTAAAGTGAGCGAAACTCTTATACGTTTTTGATATTGTGAACGGCTCCAGTGACTTTCATCATCGCTTAGGGACCCGCTTGCGCTCGCGTTGCATCACGTAGCAGTACTAAATTCGTGAACAAGTTCACTCATTAAGTGCTGACG
>JAFUGT010000095.1 GCA_017469275.1 Lachnospiraceae bacterium | reverse complement strand
CAAGCCTTCGGAAACAGCGTGAGATTTTAAGTATCTTGACGGGCTTCCTTAGTACCGTAGATATGTGTGTCTGTAATATTTATTTTTAGATGTTGCATACCTTAGACGTTCGTCTTGATTGTTAGAAAGTGCATAGATAACTTAGGGGTAAAACAACATGGATGTTGTTTTAGGGTCGAAGCGACAAGGAAGTCGCATTCGACCCGACCCCGGTAACAATGATAAATCTATCGCACTTCCATACAATCACAGAACGGATTGGAGCTACATATAAAAATAAATATTACAGACACACATATGGCACAAACCTTAAGGAAGCCTCACACATATTAAATAATCTCAAGCGTCCGTCAGAAGACACTTACTGCAATAAACAACAATTTAGTACAGAACAGGCAAGGACAAGGTCCTTGCCTGTTCAAAAAATATATTCGTTATTTGCTCAATTACATAGACTCATGGAATGTTCTTGAGATAACGTCAGCCTGCTGCTCCGGTGTCAACTTGATGAAGTTAACAGCGTATCCTGAAACACGGATTGTAAGCTGAGGATAGTTCTCAGGATGAGCCTGAGCATCTAATAATGTCTCACGGTTAAGAACGTTAACGTTGAGATGATATCCACCTTCTGCTACATAACCATCTAACATATTAACTAAGTTATCGATCTGCTGAGTATTTGTTGCTGCCATTTATAATTCCTCCTTATAAATTTGATTATAAAAAATGTTGAGTTATTTAATAAGTTTTATAAAACCACCAAGAATATATTATGCCAAAAACATGATGCTGATCAGTCTTGATGTAATTCCTCATCCATACCCTCCATGAGAGTAGGAACGCTGCATGCGAGATCGCCCTTAGCACAATCGGTACAACCGAGTGTTACCTCGGACTTCTCACCTGCTGCAACGGTATCATCCACAGAAACATTAACATGTCCGTGACCGTTGCCCATCATGTTATCCAACATAGCTACAATGTCATCTACCTGATTCTTATCTTCCATAACTATACCTCCACGAACAGTTTCTGTATGCGTTTGCCTGTTAATTATTTGCTTAAGTCGATATCGATATCTCCTGCAAATACCTGATCCTCTTTGCCAAGAGCTCCCGGGATGATTGAGAATGTATTAGAAATACCATCCTGAGCATCCTTAAATGGAATCTTAGCAACTGATGCAAGTGAAGCTACTGCACCGTGAGTATCTCTCTTGTGAAGTGGGTTAGCACCAGGAGCAAATGGTGCACCATGCTTACGTCCACAAGGTGTATCACCTGTATTCTTACCGTATGTTACGTTAGAAGTAATGGTAAGGATTGACTGTGTAGGAACACCGTTTCTATAAACGTGCTGTTTTCTGATCTTATCCATGAATGTTGTAACAATTGAAGTAGCGATCTCATCAACACGATCATCGTTGTTACCATATTTAGGGAAGTCACCCTCTGTCTCGTAGCTTACTACGATACCCTGCTCGTTACGGATAGGTTTAACCTTAGCATATTTGATTGCTGATAGTGAGTCAGCTACGATTGAAAGACCTGCAACACCTGTTGCGAAGTATCTCTTAACATCTCTGTCATGTAATGCCATCTGAATTCTCTCATAAGCATATTTGTCATGCATATAGTGAATGATGTTAAGTGCGCTAACATAAACCTTAGCAAGCCATTCCATCATGTCATCGAACTTAGCCATTACATCATCATAATCAAGAACGTCACCCTCTACAGGACGATACTTAGGTCCGACCTGAACTCCTGTACACTCGTCAACACCACCGTTGATAGCGTAAAGAAGACATTTAGCCAGGTTAGCACGAGCTCCGAAGAACTGCATCTCTTTACCGATAACCATTGAAGATACACAACAAGCGATTCCGTAGTCATCACCGTGAATAGGTCTCATCATATCATCATTCTCATACTGAATAGAAGATGACTTGATTGACATCTTAGCACAGAACTGCTTCCAACCAAGAGGAAGGCGTGTTGACCAAAGAACTGTAAGGTTCGGCTCAGGTGCTGTACCTAAGTTATTAAGTGTGTTAAGGTAACGGAAGCTCATCTTAGAAACCAATGTACGTCCGTCAACACCCATACCACCTAATGACTCTGTTACCCAAACAGGGTCGCCGGCGAAGATCTGATTGTACTCAGGTGTACGAGCGAACTTAACGCAACGAAGCTTCATTACGAAGTGATCAACGAACTCCTGAATCTGCTCCTCTGTAAACTTGCCTGCAGCAAGATCTCTCTCTGCGTATCAGACTAAGAATGTAGCTGTACGTCCAAGAGACATTGCAGCACCGTTCTGCTCCTTAACTGCTCCGAGATATCCGAAGTATGTCCACTGGATAGCTTCCTGTACGTTAGTAGCAGGCTTAGAAATATCGAAGCCGTAGAAGCTTGCCATCTTGGTTAATTCTTTAAGAGCTTTGATCTGCTCTGCGATCTCTTCCTTGCCTCTGATTACATCATCAGTGTAAACAGTTCCAAATGATTCCTTCTGTGCCATCTTATCTTCAATAAGATAATCTGTACCATAAAGAGCTACTCTTCTGTAGTCGCCGATGATACGTCCGCGTCCGTAAGCATCCGGAAGTCCGGTTACGATATGGTTTGTACGGCATCTTCTGATCTCTGAATCATATACATCGAATACACCTTCATTGTGTGTCTTTCTGTGCTTAGAGAAGAACTCTACGATTTCATCATCTACTTTGTATCCGTTATCCTCGCATGCCTTCATAGCCATACGAAGTCCGCCGTATACGTTCATACCTCTCTTGAAAGGAGCGTCTGTCTGGAAACCAACGATTGTCTCTTTGTCCTTGTCAAGATATCCTGCACCGTGTGAAGTAAGAGTAGATACAACCTTAGTATCCATATCAAGCACACCGCCTGCTTCTCTTTCCTTCTTAGTAAGATCCATAACCTGTGCCCAAAGATCCTTTGTGTTCTGTGTAGGACCTGTTAAGAAAGTATCGTCTCCTTCATATGGAGTATAGTTCTTCTGAATAAAGTCACGTACATCGATGAACCTCTCCCAGTTTCCGCCATTGAAACCATTCCATGCTTCCGATTTCATCATGATAAAAAAATCCTCCTTTGATATATAAAATTTATGATGATCACCAGGTGATATTCCGCTCAGTGATCTCGTCATGATTTCATTATAGATACAAATTGTATACACGTCAACGGAAAAATGTCCGATTATTGTATTTTTTCCAGTACAAAAAATCAGGGTGGAAAATATTGGATTGCCAGAAAAACTAGAAAAATCAATAATTTTCGCAATTCCGAAATTGTATACAATCCTGTATACAAAATCAGACACAAGATGTTGTTGAAAGGCATAAGTGAAGGTACAAGTTGCTTTTTAACACGCCGTGAGCAAGAAATCCCCCACCTCTATAGGTGGAGGGATGAATTGCGATAAACACGGCGTTTGCTTGACTTTTGTGTCTTATAGTATTATAATCATAACATAATCAGTCGTATATTATTCAGAGGTTATAAATACTATGAGATTAGACAATAATAATCATTCGGTATTTATGTT
>JAFUGT010000094.1 GCA_017469275.1 Lachnospiraceae bacterium | reverse complement strand
GTCTAACGTGTCGTCCTTACTCATAAAACCATTATCACCATAGTATTTCGCTTTATCGTCTTTTAATTTTAACTTAATCGACTTGATTGACGTTGTCTCTCCGGGTTCGAGAATATTAACTTTTGGGTTATCGGAAGGCTTGTTGTCAGAGGATTTTATGATGGTGTAAGTTTCGTTATTACCTTCCTTTGAACTGAGATATTTAAGTTCTGCAGTTAATTCCTGAGAGTTGCCTACTTTTTCACGAACCTCTTTGACATTGGTGGTCACTGTATAATCAGTGGTAGTAAGAGGAATGGTCTTTGTTTCGCTTTCAACCGTATCATATTTATCATTTTCATCGGCTATATTGTAAAAATCATCTTTAGGAATCCTTGTCTCGTAGGTAATACATAATTCGAGATCATCTTCATCCAAAGTGTCATTGGCGCTGATAAAATCGCTCGCTACATAGAAGGAAGTTCTTTTAGCGTCCTTTAATTTCAGACTGATTCTCTTAGGGTTGACAGTCTTGGCAGGAAGAATAGTTACCGTAGGGTCGTTGGTTGAAGCTAGCTTTGTTTCATTGTTATCTTCACCTTTAATTGAAATAGAAGCGGTCAGTTTCTGATTATCAGCAGCTAAGGACCTTACTTCATTAATGTTTGTTGTTATGTCATAATCAGATGATGGCAGAGATATATCCGTTGTCGAGTTATCATCATAGGATGCCTTAATAATGATATCGTCAAGGTCTAAAGTATCCTCTGAAGCCTCGTCATTTTCGGCTTTGTAAAATATTTTGCGGGAACTTCCCCCGGAAGCTTCTTTTAATATTACTTCAATTTTTTTGATTGTTTTAGAATCATTATTTTCGTTTTCCGTAGCATTTGCAATTATTGATATACCATTAAATGGTGATATCAACATTGAGGCTATGATCAGAAAGCTAATGATCATACGCTTTTTTTGAATTCTCATGATGTCATTCTCCTTTTTTCAAAAATCTAATTTATTATAATACTTTTTTAATAATTTTCCAATATTAATAAGTAATTCGTGTGAACTTTTTGATTGTAATTAAGGTATAGTTGTGATAGAATAAATCAGTTATAGTATGGTAACCGGTGGTCTGACGGATGTATTAAGGAGGATATAGTTATGAGAAAATGTATGGGGATTTTTATGTTGGCATTAGGTATGTTATTGTTACCGACAGTTAGGGTAAATGCAGCTACACAGACTATTGATATTAATATAGTCAAGACTGAGAATGCGGGGAAAGAGATTCAGGACTGTCTTGACAAAGCTAAAGAGGATACTTCCGGTAATACGCAATATGTATTTAATTTCCCTAAGGGAGAATATATACTATATGACACTGTTCTCAAGGTATACAATTATTCCACATTGAATATGGAAGGTTGTACTTTGAAAAGAGCAGGTTCGGATACAAAATGGAAATCTATGCTCCGTATCGGTAATTCAACAGGGGATGAGAGAACAGGAGATCGTGTGGTAGTAGGCGCATATGGATATGATGGCTATCATGATATTACTATTAATGGTGGTACATTTGATGGTAATGGCGCAAAAGCAGCCGAAAATAATAATAACTGTCCTTCTATGCTTAGATTTGGTCACGGTAGAAACCTTACTTTTAATGGGGTAACATTTAAGAATTCATATGATAATCATCATATGGAGTTTGCAGCGTGCAAAGGAGTTACAATTAAGAATTGTGTGTTTGAGGACTTTGTTCCAAAGAAGGGAAAGACAGGAGCTAAGGCGGTTAATTACGCTAATAATGAGGCGTTACAGTTTGATATTATGCATAACAGCTCTCATTTCACCCAATATCCTTACTATGATGATACGCCCTGTCAGGATATTGTTGTAGATGGCTGTACATTTACCAATCTTCAAAGAGGTCTTGGAACGCACAGTGCTGTTGCAGGTTCTTATTTCACGAACATTTCATTTACTAATAATACATTTAGTAATATTACCGGATATGCGATCACAGCAACCAATTTCAAAAATGCCGTTATTTCAGATAATGATATTAGCAATTGTGGAGCCGGCATAATATTCCGTTCTATGGTTCAAAGCCATGATACCTTCTATACACCATTATCAGGAACATTTACAATTGATGATGAGGCGGATTCTGTAATCGAGAACAATACAATTCAGATTAGCGATAAGAAGTACAGCAATTCTACATCTTATGGTATTTCATTGTATGGAGAGACCGTCAAGAAGGATATCTCAAATGATGACGGAAAAGACAGTGTTCCGGCAGGTGAATATATACTTAAGGGTGTTAAGGTGGGTAGTAACAAGATAACCATGAATAACAGCGGATACGGTATATGGCTTCAGAGTGCTGAAGAATGTGATATCACTGATAATTCCGTTGTAATGGATATTAAGGCGGGTGTTTCCGGTAAAGGAAACAGCGATTGTATTCGTCTTGTAAAGAGTAAGAAGATTAATATTACGAAGAATTCATTCGTTAACAAAAAGAATAATAAAAAGACAGCTAAAGCCTGCGGTATAGTGATTACTACAAGTTCTTCAGCGACTGTAACAGGTAATACAATTAAGAATTCGCCTAAAGACGGTATATTTGTTGTTACAAAGTCTTCGGCAACAGTTAAGAAGAACACAATTAACAAGACAGGAAGATACGGACTTAATGTTTGTGAAAAATCTAAAGCAACTTCAATCAAGAATAAGTTCAAAAAATGTAAGAAACGTCCATATAACGAGTATAATAAGAGTAAGATAAAGAAAAAATAGACAGAAAGATATAATTGACTTTCGAATATATTAATATAAAGTGAGGAAAGATAAAGATGCGTAAGCTATGGGAAAATGACAAAGCACAATTTGTAAGAAAGATAATTGCATTATTATTGGTAGTATTCGGTATGATTTTTGTTGTCGTTAACAAAGATGTGTATTATAGCAGACACAAATCTAAAGTATCAATATCTTCTGAAGCAGTTGCCAATCCTATAGTTGTATCATTTCAGGGAGATAAAGTTTTTGAACAGGAATTTCGTGGTTGGAACGGACAACTTAAGTATTCAATGATTCGTTTTTCAAATCAGGGAAATCAGAGTGCAACAGGTCTTATAACAGTTAATATATTAGATAAAGACAGAAATGTTCTGACCACATCAAGTCGTGATGTTTCGACGATAATGACTACAAAACAATGTAAGTTTGAGTATGATAAAGACATTGATGTGATTCTCTCAAATCAGGAAATGTATATTATGCAGGTCATTGCGACCGGCGTCAATAATCCACAGGGATTTGGAATATTTACCTATCCTCAGAAAGGTAATTTATACGGTACACTTACCGAAGACGGTACTCCCATAGAAGGAAGATTGGGTGCTACCTATTTTTATTCGTATTACAATTTCCGTGTAGTTAGGGATATGTATATATTCTTTATTCTCGCTATATTATTTATCTGCATTCCGTTTGGGAAGATTGATGAATTTATCAGGAATAAATTTTCAGGAAAAACATGGGCAGAGAAAGTTGATACCAATAAGATAGTTACACGTATATTTTTCTTTGCTTCTCCATTTTTATGTGTAATGCTGGCAGATCGTTTTAACGGCTATTTTGTGGCACAGATGTTAGACAGAATATGGAGTTGGGGATTTGTTCTAAACTTATTTATATATGTGGTTATTTGGTTTGTATTGTATACTTTGATCAATCGTGCACAGTATGCAAGCATGCTTCTTTTGATAATAGTATTTGCGGCGACTATAGCCAACTATTATGTTTGGGAATTCAGAGGATGTCCTATTCTTGCGACGGATTTACAGTCTGCCAAGACGGCGATGAACGTTGCCGCTAATTTTTCATATAAGTTGGATCTTACAGGTGTGTGGGGAGTTGTATATATCATAACATTTACTTCGATGCTCTTAAGTCTCAAAGGCTATAAAGGTGCGGGATTAAAGAGAAGAGGGCTTATGCTGATTTTGTCAATTGCAGCAGTTTACCTGTTCAATTTCGTGTTCTTCCAGTCTGATTTTGTTAAGAATCGAGGAATTAAAGCAGAGGTTTGGCATCCACAGGTAAGATATGCAAAGAATGGTACAGCATTGTCTTTCGTTCTTTCGTGGTCATATACCAAGGTTGAAGTACCTAAGGGTTATACTGCCAAGAAGGCGAGAAAAGCCATGGAAGGCTATGAGTCGGATGATGTTTCGGGTGATGAGGCGTCAAAGGAGAATATGCCTAACGTTATAGCGATTATGAATGAATCTCTGGCGGATTTCACATATGACGGAAAGATACAGTTGACAGAGGATTACCTTCCGTTTATTCACAGTTTGTCCGAAGATACTATTAAGGGGAAATTATATGTTTCTATTGAAGGAGCTAACACAGCAAATTCCGAATTTGAGTTCCTTACAGGTAACACAATGGCATTTCTGCCATATAGATGTATACCATATAACCTGTATATCAATGATGAGACAGCGGCTATGACTCAGAATATGAAGGCGACAGGATATTACGGTAATAACGCATACCATCCATATTTGTTCTCGGGATGGAACAGAACTAATGTGTATCCGCTTATGGGATTCGATAATTTCTATGCTGACAGATATTATTACGAGCATGGAAATGATGATCTCGTGCGCAATTATATATCAGATAAATCAGATTTTCAGCAGATCATAGATGATTATAAAGCGGCGAAAAGTGCTAAGGGTGATGCACCCTTCTATCTGTTTAATGTAACTATGCAGAATCATGGTGGTTACGATGGAAAACGTGGCTATGTTGATACCAAGATCAAGATTACTTCTGATAATTTGAGCAGTGATGAAGCGGAACAGTATATTAATCTTGCAAAGATGAGTGATGATGCTTTCAAGATGCTGGTATCATATTTCCAAACAGTGGACGAGCCGACTTTGATAGTTATGTTTGGTGATCATCAGCCGCCTGTGGAAAATTCCTTCTACTCCGATCTTATCGGTAAAGATGTATCTAATCTTCCGGTTGAAAAACAGGCTTCCTGGTATGCAACACCATATATTATATGGGCTAACTATGATATAGAAGAGCAGGAATTGGATATGAGTGCTAACTATCTTTCGTCTTATCTGCTGCAATTGGCAGGGATGAAATTAACCGGATATAATAAGTATCTTCTTGATCTTCAGAAAGAGATTCCGGTCATTTCTGCAGTATGTTATCAGGGGGCGGACGGCAAGTTCCATGAGATAGATGAGAAAACAAAGTATACCAAGAAGATAGAAGAATACAAAATGATACAATATAATAATTTATTTGATATTGAGAATCGTAACAATGCATTTTTCTTTTTACAGTGATCAATACTATATATAGTTTAATGGGATATTGTTATAATGAATGGAAAGGGTAGCAGTTTATTATGTTTATCAAGAAGGAAAAGTCAGCAGAGCTAAATGAAGAATCGGCATCAAAGTTAAGTATGAAGTACAGAATACTCATTGCATGTGGAATATTTCTTGTGGGAATAATACTCTTTGTAGTTTTTAAAGGTATGTTCTATGACCTTGACAATAATGGAAAACCATCGCTTTTGAAAAAGATGGTGGTTATATATTTTGGATGCTTTGCAATATACAGCTTCTGTGTCGTCTGTGATAATAATCTGAGCAAAGTGGCTAATAAGCTTATTAATTTTCATATTATGGAGTGGTTTCCGGTAATATGTTTTGTTTTAGTTGAGATGACTATAGGCACTGATTCAAACCTTATTATTATGAATTTTCGAAGACTCATACTTAATGTAGCGTTATATATGGTAGTCTTTTTCTTTTTTTATGTGGTAACAGCCAGTATTCGTAAATCGGTTATAGCAATGACGGTATTTACAGTGCTGTTTGCTATGGCTAATATCTATCTGTTGAGATTCAGACAGATACCACTGATTGCAACAGATTTTCTTGTTGTCAGAACGGCATTTAATGTGGCAGGTGATTTCAATTATACCCCTAATGGATATATTATTGTGCTGATCTGCGTTTTGATAGCTGTCATTGTTCTTTCGGGCAAACTTGTGGAAAACAAGGAACTTAGAAGAAAGATTCCTTTTCGTATAATTATAGCCTGTATCTATCTGGTGTTTGCAGGTTTTATGTATCATCTTACAATGCAGACGGATTATCTCAATAATAAACATATCAAGTTCAATACCTTCAGACCTGTTAAAAGTTATGCGGCTAATGGTGGATTATTAACATTTACTAAGAGTATTAAGCTATGTATGATAGACAAACCTGAGGAGTACTCAAAGAAAACTGTTGATGAAATTGCAAGGGATTATCCTTCTGATTCTGTAAAAGATGTAGAGGATAATACACAGCCCAATGTGATTGTTATTATGGATGAAGCCTTTGCTGATCTTCAGAGTGTCGGTAATTTTGAGACCAATGAAGAAGTAATGCCTTTTTATAACAGCATGAAGGAAAACACGGTTAAAGGGTTTACTTATGTTTCAGTGTTCGGAGGACAGACTGCGAATACGGAATATGAATTTTTGACGGGGGATTCTAAAGCTTTTCTCCCTGAAGGTTCCACACCGTATCAGTTGTATATAAAGGAATATATGCCGTCTCTGACAGGTAATCTTGCTCTTGACGGATATCAGGGACTATTGGCACTTCATCCATTTTATGCAACGGGATATAATCGAAAGAGTGTATATGAGAAGTTTGGATTTAACGAGTTTATAACTATGGATCAGTTCCATAATCCTGATTTTGTAAGAGGATTTATATCTGATGAGGCAGATTTTGATAGGGTTATAAGTGAATACGAGAAGTGTAAGGCAGAGTCTGACGCTCCGTTTTATATGTTTAATGTAACAATGCAAAATCACAGCAGTTATGATAAGGATTTTGCAAATTTGCCTAAGACCATTAAGATAACCACGGAAGGTAAGAGCAATGTAGAGGCAGAGAGATATCTTAACCTTATACATTTATCAGACAAGGCTATAGAGAAGCTTATTAATTATTTTGAAAATTGTGGTGAGCCTACGGTTGTTGTTCTTTTTGGTGATCATGAGCCCGGACTTTCCGATAGTTTCTACTCAAAGATCATAGGTAAGGATCTCAATAAAATGACTAATCAGGAGAGTATGGAATTATACAAAACTCCATTCTTCATCTGGGCTAATTTTGATATTGAGGAGGAGTATATCGACAAGATCAGTATCAATTATCTTCAATCACTTATGCTTGATAAAGTAGGTCTTGAAAAGACCGGATATAATAAATTCCTGTTAGATATGTATAAAGAAATACCGGTAATTACAGGAAACGGATATTTTGGCAAGGATGGCAATTACTATAGTCTTAAAGATACTAATTCGCCATATTATGATTATGTCAAAAAATATAATATGATTGAGTATAATCATCTTTTTGATGCTAAGAATAGAAATTCATTTTTTGAATATACAAAGTAAACTTTAAATGAGAGGAGCTAAATTATATGAACAGAGGTAAAGGTATTATTTTGTGTATTTTGGCATTGGTATGTACTGTTTTCTACGGCATATCGGTATATGCCACAGAACAGACCAATACTGCAAGTAAGAGGTTGATCAAATCATTATCATGGACAGAGTATGATAAGTATCTTACTATTGAGAAAGGTGAAAAAGAGCAATTATCAGTTACATATTCACCGTCTAAAAAGATAAATAAGAAGCTAAAATGGTCATCGTCTAAGAAGAAAATTGTATCAGTCAATAAAAAGGGAGTAATTACAGGGAAAAAGAATGGAACAGCGGTAATTACTGCGAAAGCGACAGATGGTTCAAAGAAAAAGATCAAATTAAAAGTAACTGTGGGTAAGAGAGCAGAGGAATTGACTTTTACCAATTCTGAAAAGTATAGCAGGATGTATGTAGGAAACACTTATACTTTAAAGGCAGCATTTACTCCTTCTAATACATCTAATAAAAAACTTACATGGAGTTCATCGGATGAAGATATTGCCACTGTGAACAGTAATGGCAAAGTTACAGCTAAAGCTAACGGTAAAGTTATGATAATGGCAGAGACTACTGATGGAAGTGGAGTATATTTTGGAGAGATATTTGAAGTTGCCACATTGGCAAAATCGATTTCTTTGTCGTTGGATGACAGTGATCCCTATCATATTAACACTGCATCCCATACAATGTACGCAAGTTCATTGACAACAGCAAAACTTAAGGCGACATTTACTCCTTCCGATACATCAGATACGAGATTAAGTTATGAGTCCAGCAATGAGAATGTTGCAAGAGTTAACGGTGATGGGGAGATACTTACAATCAATTCAGGTATTTCGGTTATCACTGCTACAACAATGGATGGAAGTAAAAAAACTGCAAAGTATACTGTATATGTTAACTCCTTAAGCAAGGATGATTGTACTTTTGTGGCACACAGAGGTTTTAGTGAACAGGCACCTGCCAATTCTCTTTCAGCATTCAAACTGGCGATGGAAGAGGGCTTTGACTATGTTGAACTGGATGCTTGTGAATGGCTCTCTCGTGAGATGGAACACAGCGGCGCAGAGATCCTTCATTTTCAATCGGATGTGGTCGCGACGGAAGGGGTTGACCTCAAGGCACGAAGGGCATGTGAGGAGTACGACATCGTTCTTTTTATTGTCACCCTGATTGTTTTAGGCTTTGTTGCAAGTACTATAAGTTCACTTGTAAAGAAGGCCGGTTTATCAAGCTTTGATAGACTTTTAGGTGTGGTCTTTGGAGTGGTTAGG
>JAFUGT010000093.1 GCA_017469275.1 Lachnospiraceae bacterium | reverse complement strand
GTATAATAACTAAGAATTAATAAAACCCCCATATGATCAGCTAATTAAATATAAACCAATCATAAGGAGGTTTTCTTAATCTTTAATCAATCTTTTGTTATCTTTTCATCACTCATCCCAATTGTGATAAACAGCCTGGACGTCGTCATCCTCATCAAGCAAATCAAGAATCTTGTTCATCTTCTTGATATCCTCCTCGTTGGTAAGTTCAACATATGTCTGAGGAACCATGGTAACCTCAGCGGATGCCATAGGAATGTTTTCCTTCTCTAAAGCTTCGCGCACTGCTGAAAAATCATCGGGAGCTGTAAGTATCTCAAAGCTGTCTTCTTCTTCCGAAAAGTCCTCCGCTCCGGCATCAAGTGCTACCATCATAAGATCATCGGCTTCCATCTCACACTCTTCCTTGTCGATAATAATCTGTCCTTTCTGATCAAACATAAATGATACACACCCTGTTGTACCAACATTACCGCCACCCTTTGTAAATGCATTTCTAACATTAGAGGCAGTTCTGTTCTTGTTGTCGGTAAGCGCATCAACAATGATAGCAGTTCCGTTAGGACCGTATCCTTCATATGTAATACCTACATAGTTAACAGCATTGGCATCTCCTGCAGCTTTCTTAATACCTCTCTCAATTGTATCGTTAGGCATATTGTTAGCCTTTGCCTTGGCAATTACATCTCTTAATTTTGAATTATTGTTAGGATCGGCACCACCCTCTTTGACGGCAACTGCGATCTCACGTCCGATAATAGTGAATATCTTTCCCTTTGCAGCATCATTTTTCTCTTTCTTGTGCTTAATATTCGCAAACTTTGAATGTCCTGACATATTGATTCTCCTTCTATTCTTTTCTTCTTTACAGTCAAACAAGCCTCATTTTACCATTATACGCGTATATTTTCAAGATACATTTTAATAGGATGTATTATTGATATTATCATACATTTTTGCTATTATATGAATGATAATCAGATTAAGGTCGAGTAATTGAAGATACACTTATAAGTGATCAAAACAGTTATACATCTAATGAAACAAGAAAACCATAAGGAGTATATCATGGATTTAGAGACAAAGACAATATATAATTCTGCAATGGATATTGCTGATGAGATTGATAAACACTTAATGAGGGCAAATACGAACCACGAAAGTGTCAAAGAAATGCTTCGCATGGATCTTAGAGACTACCTCATCTTTCTTACCTTGGCAGATCATGTGATAGCCAAGGATGAGCTTCGCTATATCAACAAATCATTGGGCTATAGTTTTGATTATGAGACAATGAAGAGTTTTGCTGCCAGGAGCAAAATGGTAAGCGACGATTTCCTGAACTCTCCGCCGCCCTCAATGCAACATTTTCTCGATTATGCCGGAGATGAGTATATTGTACGTGAAGCCAAATACTACGACCTCAAGAAGTTATATCTTCTTGTATTTCAAGCTATAGGTGAAGATTTCTTATCAAGCTGCAGACACATGGACGAAAAAGAAGTCAATCAGCTTACCAGATATCGCTTTATGTTGGAAAGCAATGTCCGTTCCTATGTTAAGAGCGGCGGCAACAAACCCAAGAGACCTGACAGTATCCCCTTCAAATTAAAATCAAAGGAAGATACAGAGAAAGCTGAATCTGATATTCCATTTATCGGTACAGTGACCGGTGGTGATAAGACCGCCGAAGACTTAGACTCTCTTTTGGAGGAACTTGACAGTCTCATTGGTCTTGCATCTGTCAAGGAAGAGGTCAGGAATCTCATCAATCTCTTGAAGGTTATAGAAATCAGGAAAAAACATGGACTCAAAGCACCTTCCGTAACAAAGCACTTTGTATTTACCGGCAATCCCGGTACAGGTAAGACCACAGTGGCAAGACTTTTGTCTCAGATATACTGCTCCCTCGGAATACTCTCTAAAGGACATATGGTAGAGGTTGACCGTTCCGGTCTTGTCGCAGGATACATGGGACAGACCGCCATTAAGGTAAGCGAAGTAATAGAACGTGCCAAAGGCGGAGTGCTTTTCATAGATGAAGCATATTCTCTTGTATCTGAAGGACAAAATGGTGACTTCGGTCAGGAGGCTATCGACACCCTTGTAAAGGGGATGGAAGACAATCGGGATGACCTTATAGTAATAGTTGCAGGATATCCGGCAGAGATGGAGAATTTCATCAAAGCCAATCCCGGACTCAAATCCCGTTTCCAGAAAACAATACACTTCCCCGATTACAATGCAGACGATCTGTATGCGGTATTCTTAAGATTTTGTAAGGAGCTCGATTACACATTAAGTCCGGAAGCATCGGTATTTCTCAAAAGCGAACTTCAAAAATATGTTGAGAATACTAACAAATATTTCGGAAATGCCAGAGATATGCGCAACTTCTTAGACATTGCCATATCTGAACAGGCCAACCGATTACTTACCGAGAATGTCACATCACCTGAACAGTTAATGACTCTCACACCTGATGATCTCAAAGATATATTCGTAACCAACCAATAATCATGGTTCATGATTTATCTTTATTATGGGAATAATACATTTTATATTCTATAACACTTTATCAATACCGGAGAATTCAAAATGACTTTACTATCATATCAGATATTTCAAACAGTTGTTGAACAGGGGAGTTTTCAAAAAGCGGCTCAGGTCATGAACCTGACTCCTTCTGCAATTAGTCATGCCATTTCAACTATGGAGAAGGAATTGGGATTTCCGCTTTTTAACAGAAACAAAGCCGGCATAACACTCACAAGCTATGGTGAAAACCTGCAGCCCTATATCCTTACGGTTCTTAACAGTGACAGCAAATTACAGCAGGCAATTTCTGAATTCAACGGTCTTACACATGGTTCAGTTAAGATTGGCTCCTTTTCTTCCGTATGTACGTCATTTATTCCGGAAATAGTAACTGAATTCTCAAAACTCCATCCCAATATAGATATCAAGATATATCAGGGAACCTATGATGATGTATATAACTGGCTGAAAACCCGGGTTGTGGATATAGGATTTTTATCTGATTCAAGTTGTAAGGAATTACCCCTTACCCCTATATATCAGGATGAGCTTTTAGTAATCACTCCCAAATCCTACAAGAGCAAACACAAAAATTATATAGAACTGTCTGAACTCAACGGTCAGAAATTTATCTCCCAAAGAGAAAGCACGGACGCAGACATACAGGAATTATTCAAAAAGCACAAGCTGGAAATACGTTCCACTTGTCACGTCGTTGACGATATCAGTCAGATTGCAATGGTTGCGGCAGAACTTGGCATCTGTATAATGCCACATCTGGTTATGGCAAACATTCCATTTGATGTCAATACCTACCATATCAATCCGCCCGAATACAGAAATATAGGAATATGCTCCATCAGTGAAGATTTGATGGCACCCGCAGTCAAAACAATGTATCGACATATACTTGATTATTTTGCATCATTTAAAAATGCAGATGGCAAATCATAATAGATATTTATAACATGGATATCCATTACTATCTGTTTTAATTAGCAGATACCGGACATCATAAAAGCAGCAAGTGTTCTACATCGGACACCTGCTGCTTTTAATATCATTACTGTATTTTTTCCTTGCCTCCCATATAAGGCTGCAAAACTTTAGGTATATTAACCGTACCGTCTTCATTAAGGTTGTTCTCTAAAAATGCGATAAGCATACGCGGCGGAGCAACAACCGTATTGTTAAGGGTATGTGCAAAATACTTGCCATTCTCACCATCCACACGTATCTTAAGTCTTCTGGCCTGCGCATCTCCAAGATTAGAACAACTTCCAACTTCAAAATACTTCTTCTGTCTCGGTGACCATGCCTCAACATCAATGGATTTAACTTTGAGATCTGCGAGATCGCCCGAACAGCACTCCAAAGTACGAACCGGAATATCAAGACTTCTGAACAGATCAACAGTATTCTGCCATAATTTATCAAACCACATCGGGCTTTCTTCCGGCTTACATACAACAATCATCTCCTGTTTCTCAAACTGATGGATTCTGTATACACCACGTTCTTCAATACCGTGTGCACCCTTCTCTTTTCTGAAACATGGCGAATAACTTGTCAAAGTCTTCGGAAGCTGATCCTCTTTGATGATTGTATCTATAAATTTACCAATCATCGAATGCTCGCTAGTACCTATAAGATAGAGGTCTTCTCCCTCAATCTTATACATCATTGCATCCATTTCCGCAAAACTCATAACACCTGTTACCACATTAGATCTTATCATAAATGGTGGCACACAATAGGTAAATCCTCTGTCTATCATGAAATCTCTCGCATAGGATATAATTGCTGAATGAAGTCTTGCAATATCGCCCATAAGATAATAGAAACCATTACCTGCGACTTTGCCTGCTGCATCAAGATCAATGCCATCAAATTTCTCCATAATCTCTGTATGATATGGTATCTCAAAATCGGGAACTATCGGCTCTCCGAATTTCTCTATCTCAACATTCTCACTGTCATCCTTTCCAATAGGAACCGATGGATCTATAATGTTAGGAATGACCATCATAATCTTGTTGACTTTCTCGGCATACTCCTTCTCCTGCTCTTCCAATACGGCAAGTTCCTCAGACTTTGCTGTAACAAGCTTCTTGGTCTCTTCTGCTTCTTCCTTCTTTCCCTGTGCCATCAGTGCACCAATCTGCTTAGAAATCTTGTTGCGTTCTGCCCTAAGCGCATCCGCCTTTCCCTTGGCTTCACGACTCTTCATATCAAGGTCTATCACCTCATCCACCAAAGGAAGCTTCTCATCCTGAAATTTATTCTTAATATTCTGCTTAACCACATCCGGGTTCTCGCGCAAAAACTTGATGTCAATCATTTCTCTTTCTCCTTATATATTATTTAGACTTTACAAAACTCAAATCTAATATCCTAACAACAAGCTGTACAACTTCATATATTTCTCAGCCGACTTATCCCATGAGAAATCCTCTTTCATACCACGAACGACCATCTTGTTCCAATCATCTCTGTGATCGTAATAGATTTCCTTTGAATAGTTGATAATCTTTAGCATCTCATCTGCATTGTAATTGGTAAATGAGAATCCCGTTCCGGTTCCCTCATACTCATTGTAAGGAATAACCGTATCTTTAAGACCACCGGTCTCTCTTACGATAGGAACAGTACCATATCTAAGTGCGATAAGTTGAGTCAGACCACAAGGTTCGAATCTCGACGGCATCAAAACTGAATCAGCCGCAGCATACAACTTGTGAGCTCTCTCATCTGAATAGAATATATTAGCAGATACTCTGTCAGAATATACCCATTGATAATGCTTGAACATATTTTCATACTTAGGCTCACCGGTACCGATTATAACAAACTGCATATAAGGATCTACTATACCTTCCATCACCCAATCAATAAGATCAAGACCTTTCTGATCGGTAAGTCTCGAAATAATAGCTATCATATACTTGCCTTCGTCAACCGGAAGACCAAGTTCTTTCTGCAGTTCTATCTTATTATACGCTTTGCCTTTCTTATAGCTTCTGATATTGTATTTCTTGAATAACTTATCATCCTTGTTGGGATCATATATCTCATAATCGATACCATTGACAATACCGCAAAGCTTATTATTATGGAATCGCAACAGATCATCTAAGCCCTCGCCATATTCAGGAGTCTGAATCTCTGCGGCATATGTATCACTGACAGTAGTTATATAGTCAGAGAAAACCATACCTGCCTTAAGCATATTACCATCCTTATAAAATTCCATGCGGTCAGGAGTGAACACATAATCCGGAAGTCCTGAAATGTACTTGAATGTCTTAACATCCCATACACCTTGGAACTTTAAGTTATGAATTGTCATGATAACCTTGGTTCCTGAGAAAAAGGAATTATCATGATAAAGTGTTCTTAGATATACCGGAACCAGCCCCGCCTGCCAGTCATGACAGTGTATCACATCAGGTCTAAAATTGATAACCGGAAGTATTGCAAGTGCCGCTTTACTGAAAAATGTAAATTTCTCGATATCGAACCTTATTGTTCCATAAGGTGCCCAACCAGAGAAATAATATTCATTATCTATAAAATAATAGGTGATTCCATCCATCTCATAAGTCATGATACCAACATGGACATTCTCAAATCTCTGTCCCAAATCCATATAAAAATGATGAACATACTGGAATTTCTCTCTATATTCCCATGGTCTACATGTATAATTAGGCATTACAACTCTTACATCATACTCATCCTTGGGAAACATCTTAGGAAGAGCGCCGACAACGTCTGCCAATCCTCCCGTCTTAATAAATGGAACGCATTCCGATGCAACAAACAAAATATTCTTCATATACTATACCCTCCACTATGACCTATTTGAAAAATCTAATATATATTATACCTTTTTTGCAAATTATTGTCTATTAAAACATTTTATTTTCTATCGAAGTTCATCTAAAGTCTTCTTATATCCCTCTATGAATTCCCTAAAGAAAACCCGAACCTCTGGCAGGTCCATCTGTGTCAGCTTCTCATACACCGCCGCCTTGGCACTACCAAATTCCCTGTTTCCGGTTTTCTCTTCTTCGATGCATTTGATATATGCAGAAATTCTATCTGCCGCCTTGACCAACTTCCATATATATTCCTCTTCCTCCTCCTTGAAAAAGAGCGTGACATATTCCTCTCGAAGATAATCCGGCAACAAGGACAACAATTCCTCTGCCGCCTGACGTTCAACATTCTTATATGCATCCTTTGTATCTTTATTATAATACTTTATCGGTGTAGGCATATCCCCTGTTATTATTTCCGTACTGTCATGATACATACCGATTACCGCTGCTCTCTCCGCATTGAGATTATTACCAAATTTTTTATTGGAAATGAGCGCCAAGGCATGTGCTATCATTCCTACTTCCAATGAATGTTCACTTAAATTCTCCGGGTACGAATTTCTCATAAGCGCCCATCTATTGATATATTTCATGCGGGATACCATGGCATAAAATGCGCTGTTAATCCCATCTTCTTTCTCATCTCTTTTATCCATAACGCGCCTCCGTATTTACTTCAGTTTTACTCCGCATATTCTCCCTGCTCTTGCGCCAATTATCATTGTGTCATTATATATGGCAGGGGACGCTTCAATATTGCCGTCGCTGATTTTGAGCGTGCTTTCCATCTCTCCGGTCTTACCATCTAACTCATACAGCACACCGTCACTGGCACCGTATATAACATGCCCTTTTCCCGATTCATTATACACACATACAGGAGAAGACCAGGTATAAGACATCTGTTTTTCCCAGACCTTACTGCCATCTTTTTTATTAAGAGCCACAATATCTCCTCCCCAGCCTCCATGAGTCATTGATACAGTAACAAATATATAATCCTCCAACTCCTTCTTTCCATTGGCAATGGTTGATTGCACTCCGCCGGAAACTCCCTCTCTTGATGTACATTCATACTCAGTCTTCCATATTACCTCTCCGGTCTCGGCATCGACTTTCCATATTGGTACATTAGCCGTATCGTTGCTTCTCCAACCGAGATGGAACGAGGTACTCACATACACATATACTCGTCCATTCTCTACTGAAAGTACCGGTGTCGAATTGGAATCATCCAGAATATCCTGCACCCAGATCGGGGTGAGCGTATTAAGGTCAACACACAACAGATTAGCACCATTGTCCGTTATATACATATAATGTTCATATATAGCCGCACTTGTCTCCATGCCGGGCCAGAACTTGTCATGAGTCGTTCTTACACTGTTATATCTCCATTTGACCGTTTTATCAAAATCCATCGTAAGGGTACCATTTTCTTCATCATAATGGGTTCCAAGATGCATCAGATATAGCACACCATTTTCACCCGGATAAATGAGTGTATCCGTATCCGCCTCAACTAACGCCGAGGAATCAAAGTAACTCAAGGTGCCACGAAGAGCAAAGGGGTCTACGCTGCCAAACTCCTTAAGTATCGTACAATCCAAAAGACTAATAATGTATGCTCGCGCATATCCCTTATCACTGTCATATCCCGCCCCCAGGTATAATATGGGATAACCTCTTGGATCAAGCGCGCCCGCGCCTTTAAATGCAAAACCGAGGTTGAGACTGTCTCTGGTGGCCTCTCCCGTTTCCATATCCAGAAAATATACATAACCATCCATGCATGCATATATTACTTCTACGAGCTGGTCTTTATCCTTTGCCCAGTCATACATATTCATATGTTTTTTGGCTTCCCTTGACCATTGTCGCATAAGGGGCTGTCCGGTCCAGCCGCTTCCGGACCATACGGCACCCTCATAGGAAAGCGCCCCGGTCGTTACATTCCACATGGACTCCATTGTCTTATCTTTGACAGAGGCTTTGCCGTAAGACGCAGTATCTCTGAAATTATTACCACGGAAGGTAAAAACTCCCGGCAAATCCGTATAATTATCACCTGCATCAAAAGATATTTCTCCTATATAATCCCCGGCTTTGTAATCGGTGTTATCAGACAATATTTCTCCATCCACCTCAATATCCCACCCACTAAGATATTTGTCAGGATTTGTTGACTCTATCGCATGTGGATTAAATGATATGGCGGCACCCGGCTGCGATTCAATGACATAATCCGGATCGTCAGCATTGATATCCGAATTATCGTCACCCCCCTTTAATCTAGCTGCCATCAGGGCAGCAACCGACTTCCCGCTGCCCTTTCCTTTCCTTATGGAGTCGGCAAGTTTTGCTGTATCACTGTGATTATACATAGCAAACATAATAATCATCACAAATAGCAATAATCCTTCTGCAGCTAATATCTTCCGGTACCTCTTAATTCTTTTCTGCCGTTTCTCACTCATACCCGTTTTATCCCCTGTAAAAATCCAAACACATCATTATTAACTATAGTTAAATTCTAAGTTAATTATTTCAAACGAATCCTATCAAGCAATACCCCATTCATTTCCTCAGATTCTTTTCTGCCATAAAAGTATATATAGAACAGACTTGTTTTTATCTTAACTACATACATATGCGCTATCATATCTATATTATCAGCCTTATACTCAAATCTGAAACCATCAGCTTTTTTATCTCCGAAATCCCTTGTCTCAAACTTATCAAATCTGTATTCAAACCGTTCCATGGTTTTCTTAATAACAGGCTCTGATTTCTTTGCAATGTCTTTGGCAGATAATAATATTGAGAAAATAATATTAATCTTTTTATGTCCAACAGTAAGAATAGCATGATCCTCCTCATCATATAAACTAAGCTCCGGATTACCAAAGGCAAAGTCAAACTTCTCCAAATCTTCTTCCTTCATTATTCGAAATATATCCGGATATATCAATTTCAGTTCATCATATAAGGTTATCTCCATAAATATTATTCTCCTTTACACAAAGCAATTATCTCATCTGCCGAAGCTGCCCTGTCAAATGCCAGGGTATAGTAATCATCACCATATGGGTCGTAAGGAATCTCATAATACTTAAGCCATATATAACACCCATCTGTATTGACCCATTCGTTATAATCATTATAATATCCGTTGGTATTACCTTTGTATTTGGATCTAAGAAAATCCTTTCTGAAAATCAGACCTTTGTTAATTCTATCTGTATATGTTTCATCATCAAGAATGCTGTTTTTCCAAGGATAGAATATAAGCTAGTATTATATAATGACCGACAACTATTGTATGTGCTATTACAAGCATGTTAGACATGCAAGTAACTTCTGTTCCAAAAATAATTTTCAAATAACTTACTATACCATTCTACTTATCGTATCTTCCCACTATACAGCTCTTCTTGCAGAAGCATATTCCATAGGACTTAACTCCCATGTAGCCGTCATCAAGTACGCCTTCCTCGTACTTCTTATCCCTTATCTGGTCGTATGCTTCAGAAAGTCCATCCTCCATCTCGTTGAACTTCTTACGCACCTTAATCTCAAAGATGATCGCGGAATCCTTCGGGCGGTTCGGATATAACACTATATCCGGTCTCCCATCACCTTCCTCACGATTTGATTGTGCGGTGTATCCGGGTACCCCGTACATAAGCGAGAGAAAATACCCATGATAGAAGGCTTC
>JAFUGT010000092.1 GCA_017469275.1 Lachnospiraceae bacterium | reverse complement strand
TTGAAAAAAAGAGAAAGTATAGGATGATATGAAAGGAATAATGAAGAAATGAACATTTAAGAGTGAAACTACATTAGTGATTACGCTTGCTATGGTGCTTAGTGTGTTTGCGTATCTGCCTATAAAGAACGCAAAGGCGGCAACATCGGAGGGCTTAGTCTTTAGTGGAACTGTAAATGTAGCGGATACTATTAATGCAACTGTAACATATGCAAACGGAACCGTTACAATATCCGGAACGAACTTATCACTAAATAATACTACTGAGGTTTGTACAGAAGATCAGGCTCCAATGACATTGACCTTTACACCTAATACTGGGTATAAGATAGGAGAAATACGTATTGCCGGAGCTTTGATTTCATTATCTGCAGATAATAAATATACTTGGACACCGGAAGCAAATGCTCATAGTGGTATTGATGTTTCTTTTGAGGAAGATGTTGCCTATACTTATTTGGATTTTAATACCGGTACTGCAACAGTTGATACTACTAATAACAAGGTGACATATACAGTAGATGGAACTGCTGTAGAAATATCTATTAGTGATGCTGCGGGTGGGTCTTATACTTGGGACGGTCAAGTAATGAAGATAAAGCTTGATAAATTGAATCAAATCACCTTCGCAATTGCTGATTACAGTAGTGTTCAAGAAAGTATAAGTGTAAAAGTTGACAAAGCAGGTACTATGACTTCTGTTAATAGTATAAGTGGAGATGGTAAATTTAATCTTGGCGGAATGCTTGAAGAAGCATCCAATGCAGGAAATGGTTATCGCTTGAGAGTTGAACCTGCAGGTAACCAAAACCCTGGTCCGGCTCCAGCCAATGATGATTATGAGGATATTAATATTGAAGCAACTTTCAATGGCTGCAAGGGAGAAATTCTTATAAATGGAACAAGAATAACACCAGATACAGGCGAGGTTGAGTCTTTTACTGGTACAGTGCCGCAGATTGGATATACTTCTGAAGATGAAACAAATGAAATTATTATAAGAACTGAGTTCGCTTATGTGGTGAATAGAATCGTTATAAATGGAGTGGAATACACATTTGATGATGACAGCGACGAACAAACCATTGAAGTGGCAGGTGCTACTTCCTACAATATATCAGTATTTGGAACTGCTGATGACCGCAAGACAATTATTTGGGCAAATCCGGGTGCAACCGATATTGATTCGGCAGATGCGTTGATTGAACATGGAAATGCAAGAATTATTGCTGTATATGATGAGAATGGAAATAAGTTAGATTATCATGAATATACTAATCAAGAGGAGCAGCCGGACGGTTCAAGAAGTGATGCATATGGTTTGAGAAATAATAGTGGTTGGGCTGTAGTTAAAGCCGGTTACAAAGTTGTGTTTGAATTTACACCGGAATACGGATATCAGTTAACAAAAGTTGCAGCAAATGAGCAGGAATTGGAACCACAATCAACAACGAATCAATACGTATTCACAATGCCGAATACACATGTTCACTTTGCGGCAACATTTACTAAGACTGAGGATGTAGTAAAGACTGATAGCTCAAGTGTTGAAAGCGGTACTATTGAGTTGGGTGGAGCTTTAGACGGCGGTTCAGCACAGCTTACGGTAAATGATGTAGAGTTATCTTCTGATAAGATTGCAGGATTTGAAAGTGCGGCAGGTGACTACACCATATCAAATTACCTTGATATAGACTTATATAATGTATTCTATAAGGGTAAGAATGATGCAAATGATGTATGGAGCAATAAGATTTCTGAGCTTGACAAGGAAGCAACAATTACTATTCAGTTGGCTGAAGGTGTTACAGCAGATGATATAGTTATCGTCCATAATGTACACGATGGCGATGAGTATGAGGTTATCGAGATTGAGTCTTACGATGCGGCTACGAATACCATTACATTTAAGACTAAGAGCTTCTCAAATTATGCGATAGCTACTAAGGTTAAGGGAGTAACAACTGTTACAACACCTGATAAGACAACCACGACTCCGACCACAGCAACTACATCACCAAAGACAGGTGATAACATGATGTTATTTGTTATACTTCTCTCGATGTCTGTGTTAGGATTTGGAATTTTAACAATATCAGGTATTAAGAAAAAATTAAGTAAATT
>JAFUGT010000091.1 GCA_017469275.1 Lachnospiraceae bacterium | reverse complement strand
ACGACGGTCACGAGAAATGGATAGATTTTGTCTTGAAATTCCCGCACTCCAATTGTATTTCGGATAAACCGTTTTCTTCCTTCCGTAAATCTTATCTTTTATGGTGTAGAAAGTTCGGTTACAATTTCTCCGAATTAAAAGCTAAACAAATATTCAACTTCGCTTGTAATTGCTCTCCGTCTTTACCGCTTTGTCCTGCTACTTCCTTTCTTGTTGTCAACGCCGTCTCACAATTAAACGCCTTAAACGAAACCCTTGCTTCCCTTTCCGAACAAATGAACTCTTTATCTTCTTCTTTGCCCGAATACGATACCGTTATGAGTTTTTACGGCGTAGGCTCCGTTCTCGGCTCTCAACTTATTGCAGAGATAGGAGACGTTTCTCGCTTTAAGAACAAGAAAGCTCTCGTTGGTTTTGCCGGTATCGATGCTCCGCCTTGTCAGTCCGGTAATTACGATCCGCTATCCCGTTCCATCTCTAAACGCGGTCCTGCTCTCTTACGTAAAGTCTTATTTCAAATAATGTCCGTCATCTTACAAAACTCTCCGTCTGACGATCCTGTATTTCAATTTATGGATAAGAAACGGGCGGAAGGTAAACATTACTACGTTTATATGATGGCTGCTGCCAACAAGTTTTTGAGAATTTATTTCGCTCGTGTGACGGAGCATCTGAATTCTCTTAACGCTGCCGCTTAATTTGCTTTAATAGTCTTTTTTAAGTCTGCGTTAACTTAGGAGACTGTTTTTGTTATGCCTTTTTTTTCGAAAAATTTTTATTTCAAATTTCTTCGTTTTTTTGCTTGACTTTTATTTACAGGTCTTTTTTTATATTATTTTAAACATTTTTACTCTGTTTGTCAATTATAACCGCTATCAAAAAGTCGTGTTGGCTATAGTAGTAACCATGATTCTTACTACAATACTGGCGGTATTGATATCTATTAGAGTCAGCAATAATTTTACACATAAGTTAGGAGTTATCCAAAGATGGGCAAAGCGGATATCTGAGTATAATGTTTCAGAAGATATAACCGAAATTGGCAAGGATGAATTTGGTATAACTACTAAGGCGTTGAATGATTCTCAATTTATGATAAGAGATCTTGTGGAAAAGATAATGGAGGAATCAACGACAATGTCTGATACCGGTAAAGAGGTTTCCGAGGCTATCAGAAAATCTAAGAAGCGTCTGGAGAATATGAATCTTACGGTGGCGCAGGCTAGTGCTGCAGAAAAAGAGTTTCTCCAAAAAGTAATAGACACAATGCTTGATGAGGATATCTCTCCGTCCTTCATGAGTAAAATGAAAGAACTATTGGATATGATCGAGAAAAACAGTATCGAGTCGGAAGAATTCTGTAAAGAATTAACCGGTATGGCTACATATATGGAACAGATTGCAATTACTTCCGATTATCAGAATGAAATGGCAAAAACACATCGTGAACAGGTCGGCAAATTCAAAATTAATTGAGTGTAGTGTTTAATTTGTGTAATGAGGTAAGGGTAAGAAACAGATAACTGATAAACAGTCCGGATATATAACCGGATATCCCCATTTTGGGAATTAATAATAATATTGACACAAGTCTTATGCCGGTTGATATTACGGTCAGCATAAGGTTATGAGTGGCGAATCCGAGACCATTTAATATGCTTGCCAAAGTGGTGGCGAGATATATCAAAGGACATAGAAACGAGAGCTGGTATAGGAATATACCGGCTTCTTTGTTGTTAAAAAATATCATACCTATTGTGCTTCCGAAAAAGAAGAAAACAATACCCGATATAAGTCCTATAATAAAGCAGAATCGTATGCTCCGATTTACAAGACGATTGAGATAATTATCTTTAGCTTCCGAATGTGCATATGATACAGCCGGAAGAAGCATGGTTGACAGGGAATTTGTCAAGGTTGCGGGAAACATGATGAAGGGGAATGCCATGCCTGTAAATGTTCCGTATATTGCAAGACTTACAGAAGAACTATTGTAATACTTCATAAGAAATGTAGGTATAAGAATTGCTTCGGCACTTTGTAAGAGCGTTAGTGTAAAACGGTTTGTTGTGAGAGGGATTGAGTTTTTTAGAAAAAGTCTAAGAATTTTATCTTTTTTAATTGGCAGGGACGTAAAATGCTTTTTGTTATTTGCGGATTTGGGAAAATAGAATTCTTTTTGCAGCATAATAAGAGAATATATAAATGAGACAATTTCTCCGATTACTATTCCGATTACGGCAAAGGATGCGCTGTAGCCCTTTTTTGCGATAAAGAATGTGGATAGAAGATATAGTCCGAGAACTTTGGATGTCTGTTCTGACAAATCAGAAATCCCGTGTATCTCAGATTTCTCCAAACCGAGAAAATATCCGTGAATTGCCCCTTTCATAGCCATAAAGGGTATTGCAAAAGCGATTATTCTTATGGCATCTCCACAGGAAGAAGCATTCAGTATTCTGAGAGATAAATAATCGGCATTAAAAAAGAATATAAGACCTGTTAATAGTCCGAGAGAGAGATTGATGAGAAAACAGGTATTAAAAAATGATTTTACACTTGCTAAATCATTTCGTCCTGCATATTCGGAGACCAGCTTGGTAAGTGCCAATTCGTTACCCATTGTCGTGAGGGAGAATGCTACCATATAAAGCGGGAAAATCAATTGATATATTCCAAGTTCTTTTGCACCTATTAAGTTGCTTAAGAATATTCTATTATAGAAGCCGATTAATCTGGTTGCAAGACCTGTGATGGTCAGAATCAATGTTCCCTTGATTACAGGATTATATAAGACCTTATTTTGAGTTTTTAGAAGGATATTATTTGTGTTCATGTAATTGGAGCCGGAATCAGGATTATATATAGTATATGTATTAATCAGCAGATATATGCCATATGACAGACTATGCCCTGACCATTTGAGTTTTATGGATATCTTGAAATTTCAGGTTGAGATTTCAGGTTAAGACTTTAAAATTGTATTATAAGCTTGACTTTTGAATTAAATGTATTATATTACAATAATGATAATCCTAGTGATTTGGTTCGTATATATTATTTGATTAAGTATAGAAAGAGGTTTGATTATGACAGGTAAACCATTTATTTATCTGGATCATGCTGCAACAACAGCCACAAGACCTGAGGTTGTTGAGGCGATGCTTCCATATTTTTCGGAAAATTTCGGTAATCCATCAAGTGTATATAGCTTTTCGCAGAAGAATCGTGCAGTTTTATCTGAATGTCGGGAGAAGATAGCGAGGTGTCTTAACGCTTCTTCCAATGAGATATATTTTACTGCAGGGGGGTCGGAATCCGATAACTGGGCGCTCAAAGCAGCGGCACTTAAATATGGGAATCAGGGGGCTAATGCTGTCTCGAAAAAGTCAGGGCATATAATTACAACAAAGATTGAACATCATGCTATTCTTCATACCGCTTCTTATCTTGAACAATCAGGATATGATGTTACCTACATTGATGTGGACGAGAATGGTATTATTAAACTTGATGAATTGAAAAAAGCAATACGGGAAGATACGATATTAATCTCGGTTATGTTTGCAAATAATGAGATAGGAACCATAGAGCCGATTAAAGAAATTGGTGAGATTGCAAGAGAACACGATATAATCTTTCATACAGATGCAGTTCAAGCCTTTGGACAGATTCCCATAGATGTCAATGAATATAATATTGACATGTTGTCCGCCAGCGGTCATAAACTAAATGGACCTAAAGGCACCGGATTTCTGTATATCCGTACCGGAGTTAATATTGGAAGTTTCATCCATGGCGGAGCACAGGAGAGAGGCAGGCGAGCAGGGACGGAGAATGTTCCCGGAATTGTGGGCCTTGCAAAAGCCTGTGAGATTGCGTTCTCTACCATGAAAGAGAGAACTGAGAAAGAGATTATATTGAGGGATCATTTAATTGACCGGATACTCTATGAGGTTCCATATGCCAGATTAAACGGACATAGAACGAAACGGCTTCCGAATAATGTAAATATCAGTTTTCAGTTTGTTCAGGGGGAGTCGATGCTTATTATGCTGGATATGGCAGGAATATGTGCATCCTCAGGTTCGGCTTGTACATCAGGCTCCATCGATCCGTCTCATGTGCTTATGGCGATAGGGCTTCCGGAGGATATAGCACATGGCTCGCTTAGGATGACCTTAGGTGATGAGAATACGTTAGAAGAGATGGATTATGTTGTCGAGAAGATCAAGGAGAATGTGGGACGGTTGCGCTCCATGTCTCCACAATTTGAGGATTTTATAAAATAATGTATGAAATTGAAAGAATTAATTGAGTGTGATATCATTAATAAGAATCAAGCTTTTGAGTATATCACGAAACATCTATAACATTATAATAATATTCAGGAAGGATATAGCTATGGGAAAGAGAGTAGCGGTAGGTATGTCAGGTGGAGTAGATTCATCGGTGGCAGCCTATCTACTAAAGGAACAGGGATATGATGTCATCGGAGTAACAATGCAGATATGGCAGGATGAGACTCCGGAGATGATGGCGGAAAATGGCGGATGTTGTGGTCTGTCAGCGGTGGATGATGCTAAGAGAGTGGCGGACAAGATAGGAATTCCGCATTATGTCCTCAATTTCAAGAAGGAATTCAAGGAAAATGTTATAGATTATTTTATGGATGAGTATATGCACGCGAGAACGCCCAATCCATGTATTGCCTGTAACAGATACGTTAAATGGGAAGCTTTGCTGACAAAATGCGTGGAGATAGGATGCGACTATATAGCTACCGGACATTATGCAAGAATCGGCAAACTTGATAATGGAAGATACGCTATAATGAAATCCAAGACGGACAGAAAGGACCAGACATATGCCCTGTATAATCTTACTCAGGAGCAGCTTTCAAGAACCCTTATGCCTGTGGGAGAATTTGAAAAAGATGAGGTCAGAAGAATTGCTGAAGAAGCAGGGCTTATTACTGCCAACAAGCCGGATAGTCAGGAAATATGTTTTATTCCGGATAATGACTATGCAAAATATATAGAGGAAAATACAGGCACTAAGTTCCCTGAGGGTAATTTCGTGGATGTTAAGGGGAATATACTTGGACGTCATAGAGGAATAATTCATTATACTGTAGGACAGAGAAAAGGGCTTAATCTTACCATGGGTAAGCAAGTAGTTGAGTTGGCTCTGCGTCCTGAGAAGAATGAACTGGTCATTGGAGACAACGAGTATACATTTCCTACCAGATTATCTGCATCTAAACTTAATCTGATGTCGAGAGATAAGATTGTT
>JAFUGT010000090.1 GCA_017469275.1 Lachnospiraceae bacterium | reverse complement strand
GTTGAGACAATGATTCTTGAAGGATACAGATTGTCGTATAATGCTTTTGATTCTCTTAAAAATTCAGGACTGAAGATAATGTTTTCTGTATTGTATTTTTTACGCACAGACACTGTATAACCGACCGGAATTGTACTCTTGATGACCATGATAGCATTGGGATTTACTGAAAGTACAAGTTCTATAACGTTTTCTACCGCAGATGTATCAAAATAGTTTTTCTTGCTGTCGTAGTTGGTAGGCGCTGCAATTACTACATAATCAGCATTTTTGTAAGCGGCTTCACCATCTAGAGTAGCTGTCAGATCCAGTTCTTTTTCAGCCAGATATTTTTCTATATATTCATCCTGGATAGGTGATTTTTTGTTATTTATCATATCTACTTTTTCAGGAATTATGTCAACCGCTGTTACATGGTTATGTTGAGATAAAAGTGTGGCAATAGACAAACCAACATATCCTGTTCCTGCTACTGCAATGTTCATGGGTTTTGAAGATGTCTTGTCATTAAATGATTTTTTCTCAATAAATGCTTCGTCAGGTTCAAAAGAAAGGGCTTCGGATAAAGCCTCTAATTGTGGAATTGACGGAGTATATTCTCCCTTTTCCAAGCGGCTTATCATTGAGCGGTGAATGCCGGTCTTTTCTGATAACTGCTGCTGGGTGAGACTGCATTTTTTTCTGTTGCTGATTACGATGTCAGCAAGTTTTTCCATAGATAATTTCTTCATATTGTATACTCCCTTCCGATATAAATATGATTAAATGTTATTATAAATAACAAACGGTTCTTGGTTTGTATTCATATAAAATTATAGGAATTATAGCAAAGTATGTTGCGGATGGCAATATGTTTTTAATAATTAATAAAAAAATATGTCTTGAACTGTGTTAAATGTTATTATATATCACATAATGGTGCTGCCATGTGTTTTATTTCCTTTGAAGCAGTCCAATAGTAGAAGAGTTTCACAAAAAACCGATAACAGAAAGTTATGGAATATTATGTCCTGTTATGTTACAATATATGTTATGTTTTATTAATGATTTCATTACTTAACAGGAGAGTGTTTTATGTCAAAAATAATTATGTTTTTGGTAGGCTGTTTTGAGATTATAGCCGGATTGATTTTTTTGTTTGCAGTAAAGTTTCCCGTAATGGCGATATTATTTTTCCTATCAGGAATAATGTTTATCCTATCCGGGTTGTTTACAATGAAAGCAGAAAAAGATAATACTGTTGAATGATAGGTAGTGAAAATTAACAGCATGGAGGTCATAATGAACGAGAAAGAAAAAACTACAGAAACATTTAAACCCTATATACCGGCGGAGAAGATTACTCCGGAATTTACGGTAACATCCGTTATTATGGGAGTACTTTTAGCTATTATATTTGGTGCGGCTAATGCGTATCTGGGATTACGTGTGGGAATGACAGTATCTGCTTCAATTCCGGCAGCGGTTATCTCAATGGGCGTTATAAGAGTTATAATGCGTAAAGATTCAGTGTTAGAGAGTAATATAGTGCAGACGGTAGGCTCTGCGGGAGAATCTTTAGCAGCGGGAGCAATATTTACCATGCCTGTTCTTTTTTTGTGGGCTAAGGAGGGAATAACAGATACTCCAAGCCTTGTTACCATTTCGCTTATCGCATTATGTGGTGGTATTTTGGGAGTGCTTTTTATGGTACCGTTAAGAAATGCACTTATCGTCAAAGAGCATGGAATACTTCCGTATCCGGAGGGAACAGCCTGTGCTGAGGTACTTCTTGCAGGAGAAGAGGGCGGAGCAAGTGCGAAAACAGTATTTATGGGAATGGGACTTGCTGCATTATTCAAATTTGTTGTAGACGGATTAAAGATTATTCCCGGAGTCATAACAGCCCCTATCAAGGCTCTCAAGACAGAGTTATCCGCTGAGGTATATCCTGCTCTTGTTGGTGTTGGATATATATGTGGCGCCAAGATTTCTTCATATATGTTTGCAGGTGGAATCCTTGGATGGTTTGTACTTATTCCTGCGATTGTAACCTTTGGTGGGGATACTATTCTTTATCCCGGAACTGATACGATTGCCAATATGTATGCTGCAGGCGGAGCAGGTGCAATATGGAGCAGTTATATAAGATACATTGGAGCAGGTATGGTTGCTGCAGGTGGTATCATAAGCCTTGTTAAATCCTTGCCTCTTATTGTTACTACCTTTGTTGAGGCAGTTAAAGGAATGAAGGGTGGAACAGGAAACGGAAGTAAGAGAACAGAGCAGGATCTTGATATGAGATTTGTGGGAATCGGTGTTTTGATTATTGCATTTCTTATATGGATTCTTCCGATGATTCCGGTATCATTGCTTGGCGCATTTCTTATTGTTATATTCGGTTTCTTCTTTGGTGCGGTATCATCAAGAATGGTAGGACTTGTGTGAAGCAGTAACAATCCTGTTTCGGGAATGGCTATAGCAACACTGCTTTTCGCAACACTTTGTCTGAAGGCTACAGGTGATACGGGAGCGCATGGTATGGTGGGCGCCATATCTATTGGTTCTATAATCTGTATAGTTGCAGCTATGGCAGGAGATACTTCACAGGATCTTAAGACGGGTTATATTCTTGGTGCAACACCGAAAAAACAACAGATCGGTGAACTTATTGGTGCTGTCATTTCGGCATTTACAATAGGAGGCGTACTTGTACTTCTTGATTCTGCCTGGGGCTTTGGTACAAAGGATCTGGCAGCTCCACAGGCAACACTCATGAAAATGATAGTGGAAGGGGTTATGGATGGTAATCTCCCATGGGCGTTAGTGTTTATAGGAATATTCATAGCAGTAGTTGTTGAAATTTTGGGTATACCTGTCCTTCCCGTTGCAATAGGACTTTATCTTCCGCTGGAACTCAGTTCGACAATTATGATCGGTGGAGTTATCAGATATTTTGCAGATAAAAAGAGTAAACAGTCAGAGGCAGGCGCAGGAGTGCTTTTCTGCTCCGGAATGATTGCTGGCGAAGGTCTTGTGGGAATCCTTTTGGCAATACTGGCCGTAGTTAAGGTCGACGATAAGATGGATCTTTCAGGTGTCGTTAATACAGGTACAATAGGTGGAATCGTTTTGATGATTCTTATGATTTTATCTGTAGTTAAATTTGCAGTGGCCGCAAAGAAAAAACAGTAAATGTTTAATGATTATGACAAAATCAACCATGGATAAATTATGATATGGATTATAATGCTTTGGTGAGAATTATGAAACAGAATAATAATAAAACATCAGATAATTATCTTGATTATATTCCCCAAAGAGTTGATAAATACAGATGGGAAAAGGACGAGAATAACAATATAACTGTTTTTGTTGAGAATAAGGGTGCGTTTAATCGGATTGCACAGAAGTTCTTTGGCAAACCTAAAGTGTCGCAGATACATCTACAGGGAATCGGTAATTTTATATGGCCGCTTATTGATGGACATACCAGCATTTTTGAATTGGGAGTTAAGGTAAGAGAGCATTACGGTGATGAAGCGGAACCGTTGTATGAGAGGCTTACAGAGTATATGAGAATGCTGGAGCAATACGGTTTTGTTGCCATGAATGCTGACCGGTAGACAGAGTCGGAATGAAAAATTGAGATAGGGAGCGAAGTGTATTCGGTTTACATAATGTAGGTTTGCTGCAGGTGTCGCAGATTGGTGAGAGAAGGTGCGGAATGCATATAGTTGAAGAAGATTTATATAAAGTTTCCTGCCGTATTGACAGACTGGATTTACGGCAGCATGGTATAACCTTAGATGACCTTATGAACAGGACACCCTTAGGTCGTATGTTTATAAAGAAAGCAGCTGAAATAGCCAAGGCGAGCACTGAATATGAATGGCCCGGCTGTGCATATTCCATGCAGATGGACATCTACAATAATGATGTGGTTATGGTTTTTTCGGAGAGAATAGATGACTATTTATATAATCTGCGGACATCAGTGGCAGCACTTCCGAAGGAGCAGGCTGATCAGTTGGAGAAAATGATAGCATTTATTTCTATGGCTGAAGAGGAGGAAGCCAGAGAAATAATACAACGATTTGAAAGGAATATAAGGGAAAGCGGTTGACATAATGATATATGAAGCTTAAAACCATGATATTTGAAGTTTGAAACCGTGATATATGAGGAAGGAACAATGAATGACAAGATCAAAAATATAGTCTTTGACGTAGGAATGGTTCTGATAGATTTTTGCTGGGATAAACCTTGCAGAGAATATGGTTTCTCAGACGAAGTGATAGCTGCTTTTGAAAAGAATATGATTCAATCGGAATATTGGAATAATATGGATGAGGGGACAATGACGGAGCAGGAGGCGATCGTCAGGTTTAAAGAAGCGATGCCTGAGTATAGTAATGAGATAGATAAATTCTGGGAAAAGCCGGAGAAGTTTGTGGAGGAGTATTCCTTTGCGGCACCGCTAATAAATGAACTGCATGATAAGGGATATTATGTATACTTATTATCTAACTATCCTCTACACATGTATGAGATACACTGGCCAAGTTTCAAGTTTTTTTCTCTGGTCGATGGATATGTAGTCTCATCGGTTGAAAAGTTATGTAAACCTAATCCGGCGATATATAAGTTATTATGTGACAGGTATCATTTGATTCCCGAAGAATGTTTATTCATCGATGACAGACAGGTTAATGTTGATGCAGCTAAAGGAATAGGGATGAACGGATTGCTTTTTGACGGAGAAGAAAGTGTGAGAAAGTATATTTTTACCAAAGGAGAATGATATGCCGGCGATTACTAATGATTGGGCTGATGCGTTAAAGCCCGAATATAAAAAACCATATTACAAAGAATTGTACACTAAGATTAATGAGGAATATGCGAGTGGAAGGACAATTTATCCGCCGGCGGATGATATATTTAATGCATTTCATCTGACACCGCTTAAAGAGGTCAAGTGCGTTATCATAGGTCAGGATCCCTATCATGGAGTGGGACAGGCTCATGGTCTTTGTTTTTCTGTGAAACCGGATGTGGATATTCCGCCATCATTGGTGAATATATATAAGGAGTTGGAAGACGATTTGGGGTGCTATGTCCCGGATAACGGTTACCTTGTTAAATGGGCGAAGCAAGGGGTGTTACTTTTGAACAGTGTGTTGACGGTTCGCGCCCATCAGGCATTTTCACATCAGGGAATAGGTTGGGAACAGTTTACAGATGCCGTTATGAATATATTGAATGAACAGGACAGACCTATTGTTTTTCTGCTCTGGGGAAGACCGGCACAGCAAAAGGCTGCAAAACTTAATAATCCTAATCATTTGATACTTAAAGCTCCGCACCCAAGCCCGTTGTCGGCATACAGAGGATTTTTCGGATGCAGGCATTTTAGTAAGGCTAATGAATTTCTGAAGGAGCATGGACTTGAACCTATCGACTGGCAGATTGAGAACGTTAACGGGCGGGACATTGGATAGAGTATAGACGGATTATAGTAGGTATGTAGAAAAAACATAGACGAATCGTAATTGAAATGTACATAAAGTGAGGAAGAGTAAGTGGAAATATATATAGTAAGACATGGAGAGACAGTTTGGAATGCGGATAAGCGTTTGCAGGGAAGTATAGATATAGAACTTAACGGTAACGGAAGGGAACTGGCCGGGGAGACGGGAAGGAATCTGGAGGATACTCATTTTGATATCATTTACAGTTCTCCCCTTATCAGAGCCTATGAAACTGCCTGTCTCATAAGGGGACACAGAAATATTCCTATAATTCGTGATGAAAGACTAAGAGAGCTTTCTTTTGGAGTGAATGAAGGAAGAGATTTTTCAAAACTTCTTGCAGATGAGAGTGACCCCTTCCACTATTTTTTTAAACAGCCTGATAAGTATGTTGCACCGGATAAAGGTGAGAGTTTAGAACATATATGTGAACGGGCAAAGGAATTTATGCAGGAGATTATAGAACCTCTTGCAAGTGATGATTTTCAGAATGTCCCTGAACGTATCATGATAGTTGGGCATGGAGCGCTTAACAAAGCGATAATGTGTCATGTTAAGCAGCATGGTATAGATATGTTCTGGTCTGGCGGACTCCAGAAAAACTGCAATGTGATTATTGTCAATCTGGACGAAAAAGGATATACTGTAGTGGATGAGACTAAGTTGTTTTATAATGAATGAAAGAAATATATAAGACAGGAATGTAGATTGCCGATTGAAAAAGAATGCAGTGGAATTTAACTGTAGTTAAAATGTAGAAGGGAAGATATTAATGGGGTTATTAGAGGCGGATGTAATAGAAGATCTGTTGCACAGTTCAAGTATTTCCAAGGGAATAGAGCGTACAATGGAGAGATTGATACATGAACTGGAAATGGATAGTATGTATATTGTGCGTTATGAGGAAGACCTGAAACAGTTAGAGGTGGTTTTTGATTGGGAAAGTGAAGAAGCCTCACGTACAATAGATTTCGAGAAATACATAGGGATGATAACGGAAGAGTATCATTTTGAAGAAGACGATATGTATGTCGCAAAGGCCACAATGATACTTCCGCAAGCAGAGAAAACAATATATCGTGAACAGGGCTATGAGGCGGTTGTCGAGTATCAGATGACCAATCATGGCAATATTATAGGATATATATTTATTGGCTGGAATAGAATCACAAGCCTGCCGGAGGAAGAACTGAAGGAAGTGCATGTTCTTCTGAAATTGATGAACGAGGTGTTGATACGTCAATTTGATAAGGAAATAGTTGGTCAGAGTGATTACTATCTGTTCAAGTCAGCTAATGAACTTACGGAAACAAT
>JAFUGT010000089.1 GCA_017469275.1 Lachnospiraceae bacterium | reverse complement strand
GTTCATCCTGAGCCAGGATCAAACTCTCATATTTAAAAGTTTTAATCCAAGATCTCATTCGCCATCGCTGGCTAAAATCAATCCCGTTTTACTGTTTGAACTATACGTTCATTTGAAAATCTTAAAAGAATTTCAGGGTTGTTCCGTTGTTTAATCATCATTCATTTTGTATGGTTCATGTGCAACTTATCTAAGTCAAGTTGCTATGTTCTAAAACTCACTGTTTGAGAACAAGCGGAGAGGGTGGGATTCGAACCCACGTGCCCTTGCGGACAAACGGTTTTCAAGACCGCCTCGTTATGACCTCTTCGATACCTCTCCATATATCTGACGTATGTTTTCCCTCGTCAGCGACAATGACTATATTAACACGTTGTCTCTTCTGTGTCAACAACTTTTTTTATGATTTTTGCAAAAAAATTTCTGCCACCTTTATATCCTCAGGTGTAGTTATTTTTATATTCTTGTAATCACCGTAAATAAGCTTTGATTTTCTACCAATATACTTCTCTATTATCATTGTATCATCAGTCACATTACATTCGTTATCTTTCTTTAACTCCTCATATGCTTTAATAATTTCTCCATAATTAAAAGCCTGTGGCGTTTGCACTTGCCACAAGAATTTCCTATCCGGTGTCTCTATACCAAAATCATCTTTATCGACAATTTTAATTGTATCTTTAGCAGGAACACCAACGGTACAAGCATCATTTATCATAACTTCTTTCATAAGTCGCATTATCATATCCGATTCAATACACGGTCTTGCTCCATCATGTATAAGAATATAATCTGTACTACCAGCGACATCCAGACCATTTTTCACTGACCAGTACCGTTCACTTCCACCTTCGAGTATCTTTCTCACTTGTCTTATATTATATTTCTCGACAATTGATTCTCGGCAATATTCGATATCTTCTTTCCTGGTTACAAGAATAATATCATCCACTTCACTATTATCAAAGGCATATAATGAATAATATAATACTTCTTTACCATTTATCTTCATATATTGCTTAGGTATATCCGAATGCATACGACTTCCGCTACCGGCAGCTAACACAATCGCTGTAAAATGCTTATCTTTTAACATATCAAGCTATAACCTTTCACCTATTTTCAAATTCGGAACTGCATTTAAATCAAGACCATGTCTTACTCCTTTGCAGTAATTATAGTATCCGGCAGTTCCAATCATCGCAGCATTATCAGTACAATAAATAGGTGATGGATGATAAAACTCTATTCCTTCTTTATTGCATGCCGCTTTGACATTCTCCCTCAAGGATGAATTAGATGCAACTCCACCGGCGATAGCAAGCTTAGTCATTCCTGCATCCTTAACCGCCTGGATAGCATGCTTGGACAGAACATCAATTACTGCATATTGAAATGATGCTGCTACGTCAGCACGGTTAATTTCAATATTCTTCATCTCACATTGATTAAGATAATTAAGTACAGCAGATTTTAATCCACTAAAACTGAAATCAAATTCATTACCATCTACTTTTGCTCTCGGAAATTCAATAGCCTCTTTATTACCTTCCTTAGCCAGTGCATCTATCTTCGGACCTCCCGGATAGCCCAACCCAATCGCTCTGGCAACTTTATCAAAAGCCTCTCCGGCGGCATCATCCCTAGTTCTACCAATTATCTCAAACTCATCATAATCCAACACCTTAACCAGGTGTGTATGTCCTCCCGACACCACAAGACACATAAATGGTGGTTCAAGATTTTTGTTTTCTATATAATTAGCCGCAATGTGACCTTCTATTTGATGAACTCCAACAAGAGGCTTTCCCGTAGCATAAGCTATTGCCTTAGCTTCAGCTACACCTACCAAGAGAGCTCCAACAAGTCCCGGACCATATGTAACCGCAATAGCATCAATATCCTTCAAATCTTTATCAGCCTGACGCAATGCCTCTTTGATGACCTGATTAATCTTCTCTATATGTTTCCTTGAAGCTATCTCAGGTACAACTCCACCATATAACTTATGTAATTCTATCTGAGAATAGATAACATTAGAACATTCTTCCCTACCATTTTTCATAACTGCCGCTGCAGTCTCGTCACAAGAAGACTCTATCGCTAATATGTATATATCTTTTTCCATTGTTTCTAACCTCTTACCTATTATGATTTATTCACTTTCAGAAGTTGCGGTATTAGCATCTGACATCCAACCAAGAATTTTCCATCTTCCCATATTGTCTTTCCTGAGTAAATATTCCTGATCCCCTTTCATGGTTGCGTTATCAACACGAATAATAACCCCTACTCTGATTTTGGCGTATTCCATACCATTGTCAGTATTATACTTAATCTGGCTTGCCTCAGGAAGTGAATAACTTACATATTTCTGTTTATTATCCTTATAGTATTGGATATCCTGCTCCAGTGATTTTAATTGTGCTTCTTCTGTATTATAAGATAATAACTCGTCATCAAACAATTCTCTTATTTTTCTATTTGCATCAAACAGTTCTTCTTTAGAAAACTCATTATTATATGCCATTTTCATATATCTGCAATGAAGTTTGACCGTCTCACGTACCGTCTTCGGATATTTATCCTGAAAATCATAAGTAAGCAGTTTTTCTATCTCACTAGTATTCTTCACTGCCTGCCGCCCGGACATACGATTACTCATAACAATATAAAAACCTATTACCCCAATGACTATAATAACAGCCGCTATTGCAAAGCCTGTTGTGCCCGATTCCTTTTTCATACATTTTCCTCCTCAAAAACCAGAGTAGTAGTTCTTCGATCTTTAGGTATTACTGTAGAAGAAAAAATTTTCCTGACTTCATCTTTATAATCCTGCGGTCGCACAAGTGACGGGGAATAATGTGTCAACCATAATTCATTGACTTCTGCCTGTTTTGCCAAATCCGCAGCTTCATAAAAAGTCATATGCTTATTCTCTTTCGCCTTTACCAATTTATCCGACTCTCCATACATACCTTCACATATAAACAAATCTGAGCCTTTAGCATTTTTAACAATCCCATCGGTTGGACGTGTATCTGTACAGTATGTCAGTTTAATTCCTTTTCTTACTTCCCCCAATACCATATCCGGTGTATATACTTTGCCGTCCTCTTCAATAATCTCTCCCTTTTGCAGCCTTCCCCAGTACTGTAATGGTATCTCTTGACTCTTTGCTCTCTCCGGATTAAACTTTCCCGCTCTTTCAATTTCAAAACTATATCCATAACAAGTAACGTTATGATTTACCTTAAATGCGTTAATTTTTAATCCATTAAAGGTGAACGTATCTTCTGATTTGTCCAATTCTATAAATTTAATTTCAAACGGTAATTCCGGTGCAATAACTCTCAAGGAATTGACTACTTTCTCAAGTCTTTTGGGGCCAATCATGGTAATCGGTTCAGTTCTCTCCGCATTACCAAGAGTAAGTAGAAGTCCCGGAAGACCACTTATATGATCCGCATGATAATGTGTAAAACATATAACGTCTATCGGTTTTACACTCCATCCCTGCTGTCTTACGGACACCTGGGTACCTTCTCCGCAATCGACCAAAACACTCATTCCATTATATCTTAACATTAGGGATGTCAACGCCCTATAAGGCAACGGCATCATTCCTCCTGTTCCTAAAAGACAAACATCTAACATTATCTATCCTCTTTCTATATCAACAATTCAAAATTTTTTCCATAATAATAGCATCATCTGAAGGATTGTCATAATAATTCTTTCTAAGCCCTAATTCTGTAAATCCATTACTATGGTAAAAACATCTTGCAATATCGTTATGCGCACGAACTTCCAATAGCATTCTTTGCGCACCCGTCAATATGGCATCCGAAATAAGTTTTTTGATTAATTTATTAGCTATCCCCTTATTCCTATATTCAATATCAACAGCAATATTAAGCAATTCGGCCTCATCCGCCACTATCATTATTCCTCCAAAACCAATAACTTTATGTGTATCGGTTTCAAGCGCAACATAATAAATGTTATTATTATATTTTAATACATCTCTTATACCTTCTAAAGACCAGTGCTCCGGCAAACAATCCCTTGCTATATTATATACCTGTTCACAATATTCATATTGTAATTTAAGAATCTCTATCATATAGTTTTCTCTTTTTCTGCCCGTTCTCTCTCTGCTTGAGACATTCTCAGATATTCAGGTGCAAAATCATCTGCCGATTCATATATACCATTATTCCAATATTCAAAAGCTCTTATAGCAAGTGCTGACGCTCTCTGTTTATTAACATGTGCCGGAGCAAATGTGTACGGCACCTGAATATTGTTCTTAATGATATCCCTATAGACCGGTACCCCATCACCTAAAAACACAACTTCTTCTCCCAACCGGTTAAGCGTATCCAGCAATTCTTCAACTGCAATCGGAATCTGATCTTTTACAACTTGAAGTGTGTTTTCACGAAAACGATATAAGCCTGTATACACCTGATTTCTTCTGGCATCCATCATCGGACAAATAAGAGCATTGGTATTATATAGATTCATCGCCAGCCCCTCAACAGTAGGAACTCCAATTAACGGTTTGTCAAGCGCAAGACCTAGTCCCTTCACAGTAGCCGAGCCGATTCTTAATCCTGTAAATGAACCCGGTCCTTTAGCCACAGCTATCGCATCAATAGTATTAAGGTCTGTATCTGTCATCTTTACTATCTCATCTAACATTGGTAGTAAAGTTTGGGAATGTGTCTTCTTATAATTAACCGTATATTCTGCTATCAGGTTGTCATCTTCAACAATGGCAACAGAGGCAACCAGTCCCGAACTGTCAACTGCAAGAATCTTCATTATGTATATCCTCCTGTAACCGATAATAAATCAAGCAATAATATTTTAGGCATTATCACAGATTAAAAACAAGCAAAAATTAATGTCAAGTATCAAACATTAACTATTTCAATTTTTCTATAATCAAATCCTTTTTCCAAATTCTTTTCAATGGTAACCCTTATATAATGTTCCGGAAGGATATCCGATATCATATCAGCCCACTCTATCAATGATACACCTTCACCATATATCATATCGGTAAAACCAACTTCTTCCATCTCTTCCGGGGCTTCTATTCTATACACATCAAAATGATAAAGTTTTAGTCTCCTATCATCATTACCTTCATATTCCTGCACTATAGTAAATGTAGGACTGTTTACATACTCCTCAACGCCAAGTCCTTTTGCAAAACCTTGCGAAAACAATGTTTTTCCAACTCCGAGATCCCCTATCAGGCATACTACCTCCCCTGCTGTCGCATCTTGTCCTAACTTTTTTGCCAATTCAAATGTGTTCTCGGGACTATAACTATCATATTCCATCTATGTCTCCCATCTTGTCCTGTATGAATCTATCTTCATAACATTCAATAATTATTCTATTAAAATTGGATATATAAATCCAACCAGTTCATTTAATACCCATATCTTCACTTATTGCGTTTTTTCATACCACCTAGCCGTTTTATTCCTGTATCCTTCGAGTATTCTGCAATTGCGTTTCCCAATTCATCCACCTGTCCCTCCAAGCTATTCTTCGGGAAAATAAATGAATTGATACGATTACTATATACAAGAAACTGTGACTTAGTCTCCACGACCTTGAATAGTTGCTTCCATTCGATAGTCTGGCTTTCTTCATCCTGGGAAACCGTTATACCATCTTCATTGACAATATAATTAAGCGGTTTCTTATAAGCCTTCGATAACTTCATCTGACTCTTGGAACGAACGAGCATTCTAAGCGGTTCAAAAATCAAAAACCATGCTGCAACTATTGTCATGATTGTCTTACTCTGATCCGAAAGCTTATCAAATGAAATGATAAGGTTCGTCAACGCCATTACCGAAAGAATAACTCCTAATATTCCGGCAAAACTATGGTATGTATGATACATCGTAAACTTGTATATTTCTTTCCAGGTCATCTGTACAGAAAATGATATTGGTCTGCGTTCCATATTATGCTCCTTAATTTCAAATGTAACAATCAGTTAGTCGCTGCCGCTGTTGAAGTATCACTATCATCCAATACACAATCAATAGCAAGGACAACAGCTAACACCATTTCTTCATTAGCACCATCTGCAATATCAAGTTCATAACTGTCCCCCCAAGAAAACCATACTTTATGAATTCTTACTATCTCTCTGCCGTTTTCTATAATCTGATAATCATGATCAAACAAATCTCCTTTAACTTCCCAATTCAAACCTTCTATTCTATATTTGGGTCTTAAGATAGTGAACTCTTTCACAATCTCAGCAACCTGAGTTCCGTTTACAAAAACAAAAAACCGGGGCAAAAGCGTCAGAACCTTCTGTTGAACAAATGCAACTTCATTGTTATTCATATCGTAGACATGTAGTTTCTTTCCAATCGAAATTAATTCTCCCTCAACCGTATATCTGTCTGAATCATTCTGATCTTTGATCGTAAATCTGTCTTTCCATGAGAAAATCTTCTGTTTCATATATAGCTTAGCCATATGTCAACCTCCTAAAAATCTATGTATAAGAGAAATTATAAAATCATAGATAATTGAATTCTCTTTCTCTTAATATCTACCGAAAGCACTTTAACTTCCACTATATCTCCGACGCTCACAACCTCCAGTGGATGCTTAACAAACTTCTGATTAGTCAATTGAGAAATATGAACAAGTCCATCCTGATGAACTCCGATATCCACAAATGCGCCAAAATCAATTACATTGCGCACCGTCCCCTTAAGCACCATTCCTTCCTGTAAGTCTTCCATTTCCATAACATCAGTGCGTAAAATAGGCGCCGGCATATCTTCACGAGGATCTCTTGCCGGTTTCTCCAATTCTTTAATTATATCATCCAAAGTAAGTTCTCCTATTTCAAGCTCGGATGCCAATTTCTTTCTATCCTTCGCTAACAAGGATAAGCCCACCAAACCTTGACTGGTAATATCTGAAAGCGAATATCCTAATTTCTTAAGGAGATTAGTTGCCGCCTCGTAACTTTCGGGATGAACACTTGTGAAATCAAGCGGATTATCACCATCCATAATACGCATGAAACCCGCACATTGCTCAAAAGCCTTAGGACCCAGTTTGGCAACCTTCAATAACTGCTTACGGTTAGTAAACTTTCCATTTTCTTCACGATAGGCGACTATATTCTTAGCAATCGGCTTAGATACTCCGGACACATACTCCAACAATGACGCTGATGCAGTATTAAGGTCAACCCCGACCTTATTAACACAATCCTCAACGACTCCCGTCAACGCTTCACCCAGTTTCTTCTGGTTCATATCATGTTGATATTGACCAACACCAATGGACTTAGGATCAATCTTAACCAACTCTGCCAAAGGATCCTGAAGACGTCTCGCTATAGATGCAGCACTTCGCTGTCCCACATCAAAGTTGGGGAACTCCTCTGTCGCCAATTTGCTTGCGGAATATACTGACGCTCCTGCCTCGTTAACTATTATGTACTGAACCTTCTCAGGTATCTCTTTCAGCAATTCCACTATCACCTGTTCAGACTCTCTTGATGCGGTACCATTACCAACCGAAATCAGAGTAATACCATACTTCCTGATCAGATTATGAACAATCTTCTTGGACTCTGCAATCTTCTTCTGAGGTTCTGTAGGATAAATTACAATAGTATCCAACACCTTTCCGGTTGCATCCACGACAGCCAACTTACAACCGGTACGAAAAGCGGGATCCCAACCAAGTACTACATGTCCTGATATAGGCGGTTGCATAAGTAATTGCTTCAAATTCTTACCAAATACCGTTATCGCACCATCTTCTGCCTTCTCGGTAAGATCGCTTCTAATCTCCCTCTCAATGGCACCTGCAATCAGACGCTTATAACTATCCTCAATTACACGTTGCAATAAAGGTGTGGTATATGGATTATCTTTGACAATGACTTTCTTTTCAAGATAATTAAGAATCCTATCCTCCGGAGCTTCTATCTTAACAGTAATAAACTTCTCCTTCTCACCACGATTAATTGCCAGAACACGATACCCGGCTGCCTTACTAATCGGTTCTTCAAAATCATAATACATCTCATATACAGATGATACCTCCGAGTCTTTGGCAGTGGAGATTATCTTACCTTCTTTTACGGTAATATTCCTTATATATGTACGGTATTCAGCCTCATCAGCTATATTCTCTGCAATAATATCAAGTGCACCGTTAATAGCATCCTCTACTGTAGGTACTTCTTTTCCCTCCTTCTCAGACAGATACGCTTTAGCTTCTTCTTCTATAGGATTATTAGTCATCTGAAGGTAAATGATATTGGCAAGTCCCTCTAAACCTTTCTCCTTGGCAATTGTTGCTCTTGTACGACGCTTCTGCTTATAAGGACGATACAAATCTTCTACAGCCACAAGTGTCATAGCCTCTCTGATCTGTTTCTCCAATTCCGGGGTCAGCTTCTCCTGTTCCGTAATTGAAGCAATGACTGTCTCCTTGCGTTCCTCAAGATTCCTAAGATAATTAAGTCTATCATAAAGATCACGCAGAATCTCATCATTAAGCGAGCCCGTTACCTCTTTCCTGTATCTGGCGATAAATGGTATGGTAGAACCCTCATCAATGAGCTTAATCGTTGCTTCTACCTGACTTACCTTAATTCCAAGTTCCTTTGCGATTACTTTAGCAATATCCATCTGTCAATAACCTCTGTCTTTCTATTATTAAATGTATTATACCACGTCAATGGTACTATAATACGTACCATATATTATTTCTAAAAATATCTGCAATTATTATATATAAATTTATCCGGGTGTGAAGTTATAGTCGTAACCCGAACATTATAACAACTTATTAATAATCGTTATAATTCAAGTTCAACTTTCCTGCCCTTTCCCTCAAACTCACGATACTTAACTCCTGCCATATTAAACATCATCTTTGATGCAATGGTCGATTCTGTATCTGAGTATTTATCAGAAAGATATACAATTTCCTTAATTCCGCTTTGTATGATTGCTTTAGCGCATTCATTACATGGAAAAAGAGTTGAGTAACAGGTTGCACCTTCTAAAGAACCGCCTCCATAATTAAGAATAGCATTTAACTCTGCATGACATACAAAAAAATATTTGTTCTCAAGAGGTTTTCCCACTCTGCCCCACGGCATCTCATCATCATTACAACCTGATGGCATTCCATTATAACCCACTGATAATATCTTATTATTTGAATCCACTATACACGCCCCAACCTGTGTATTCGGATCCTTGCTGCGCTCTGCAGAGAGCAGTGCAATCCCCATAAAATATTGATCCCACGAGAGATAATCCTCTCTTTTTGTCCCAAGTGTATCCATTACATCTTCTCCTTCCTGTAAAAAGGTGGTGTGTCAAAGTTTAATGTATCTTAACTATTTGATATATGCAATCGTTTTCAAAACAGAACATTACTCTGTACAATTACATAAAAATTCAATTTATATAATACCACATAATCAATTTTATCGCAAATTATCTATACAAAAAAACACATACATAGTAAGAAAGGACATTCCATAAAATGAAATGTCCTCAAAAACTATCATTCATATGCACAAGCAACTATGCAAAGAAAAACTAACCGCAGTTAAAAATTCTGCCATTCTATTATCAATCCTCCAGATTGAATTTGTCATGAATTGCATTCATAGCTCTCTCTGTATATTTCTCATCAATAAGAACAGATACTCTGATCTCAGATGTCGAAATCATCTTAATATTGATTCCTTCATCATAGAGTGCCTCAAACATCTTAGCGGCAACTCCCGCATTACTCATCATTCCGGCACCAACGATTGAAACCTTTGCTACATTTTTGGCAACATCAATCTTCTCATACTCATGGAAATGTCTCTCAACTATCTCAACTGCCTCGTCTGCATTATCAACCGCTACAGTAAACGAAATATCCTTTGTAGCATCACGACCTACAGACTGAAGTATCATATCTACATTAATGTTATGACGGGCAAGGTGATTGAATAATCTAAATGCCACACCCGGCTCATCCTTAAGTCCTATCAAAGCAATTCTCGCTGCATCTTTGTCACATGCAACACCACTTACAAGCATTTTCTCCATTTTCGTACCCTCCTTAACAACTGTACCTTCCGAAGTATTCAAGCTGGAACGAACCACCAGCTGTACACCGTATTTCTTAGCAAGCTCTACCGAACGATTGTGCAGAACTCCAGCACCTAAAGTTGCAAGTTCTAACATCTCATCGTATGTAATCTGGTCAAGTTTTCTCGCCTTAGTCACAATTCTTGGATCAGCTGTAAATACGCCATCCACATCCGTATATATCTCGCAGGCATCAGCATTAAGCGCTGCGGCAAGAGCAACAGCTGTTGTATCTGAACCACCACGTCCTAATGTGGTATAATCATCAAACTTGTTAATCCCCTGGAATCCGGTGATTATAACTATCTTTCTCTGCTCTAACTCATTACGGATTCTGTCGGTATCAATTCTCTTGATACGGGCATTGCCATATACCGAAGTAGTGTGCATTGCCACCTGAAATGCATTTAACGAAATAGCTGGCACTCCTAGATTATTCATCACCATTCCCATAAGTGCAACAGACATCTGCTCACCTATAGTATAGAGCATATCCATCTCTCGTTTTGGCGGATTTGGATTCATATCCTGCGCCATGGTAATCAGCTCATCAGTATATTTACCCATTGCCGATAACACTACTACAACGTCATTACCTTTTTTGTAGTCCTCGATACATCTGTTGGCCACATTGTACATTCTCTCTTTGTTGGCAACCGATGTTCCGCCGAACTTCTTAACTATCAACATCTGAATTGTTTCCTCCTCATGTTACTATCTTTAAACCATTGCATACTTTACTACATTTCAATCTGCGGGTCAATCTTTTTCTGTAATTTATACCCTTTTATCAACCAATCCTATGACCAAATAACACAATCACCATGAACTTTTTTATATTCATCATACTTATGCATCAACTCTTCCACTTCATCATCTGATAATGGTGCATCACTGCTTTGATGCTTCATTCCGTTTTTATATACAATAACACTATCAAACGGTTTTTCTTTCATTCCAAATTCAGAATCGGCAACAATTACTCTGCCATCACTCATTTTAAAAAACGTATGTCCCGAGTTGCCTGTAATCTTTTCTATTTCAGTAACAGTAACCGGCATAACTAGAAGTCCACCCTTATCACACTATACACATCCTCAAATTTCTTGAGATGTTCCGAAAAATCATCTTCCCTAATCTCATTAGTTATAAATGCAAGCTCATCCACAACCCCTTCAGCCTTGACATACAAAACATCCCCAAACGCTTCAATGATTGTCATCATCTGATCATCATCAAGACCTTTATCCTTCATACGTACGAAAAATCTGCTCTTACATTCTTCAAACTTACCTATCTCACTCTTTGACCGATTCCATTCTACCGGAATATGTTTGCCAAGATTCTTCGCCGCATCCACAACATCTGACACAACAGCACTTGCAGTAGGACGTTTTCCCGCCCCGCGACCATAGAACATAAGATCATCTACCATATTACCATGTACAAGAATACCGTTAAATACTCCACTTACATGGTATAGAGGATTATTTTCCTTAATAAGAAACGGTGCAACCATCGAATAAAACTTACCATCTATCTTTCTGCTTATTCCGAGCAGCTTAATAGAGGCTTTCATAGCTTTTGCATACTTAAAATCAACATCAGTAATCTTTGTAATTCCCTCTGTATGAATATCCTCGAAATCTACCTGTGCACCTGTAACCAGCGATGTGAGAATTGCAATCTTACGGCATGCATCATATCCTTCCACATCAGCTTCAGGATTTCTCTCTGCATATCCTTTGTCCTGAGCTTCTTTCAACACATCATCAAAAGCAGCACCCTTCTCGCTCATCTCGGTTAATATATAATTAGTTGTTCCGTTAAGTATTCCGGAAATCTCAGTTATCTCATCAGCAGTGATGCAATCATTAAGCGGTCTTATTATAGGAATACCACCGCCCACAGACGCCTCGAACAAATAGTTGGCATTGTTTGCCTTGGCAACTTCAAGAAGTTCTGCTCCATGCTTGGCAACCAACTCCTTGTTAGAAGTACATACACTCTTTCCTGCAAGAAGTGCATTTTTAGTAAATGTATATGCCGGCTCCTCGCCACCCATTGCCTCCGCAATAATCTTGACATCCTTATCTTTCAAAATGACATCATAATCATGAACAAGTATCTCCTGCACCGGATCTCCCTCAAACTCACGAAGATCAAGAACATATTTTACCTTAAGTTCTTCACCCACATTTCGTTTGATTATCTCCTTATTTGTATTCAACACCTCAACTACTCCGGACCCAACCGTACCGTAACCTAACACTGCAACATTTACCATTATTTCCTCCTTCCAGACATTCAAAGATTTCCTTCTGAGTCTGATCATCAAATTAGTCTAATGTAATCAATATATTATAAATCACTCTTCCTTTTCTTCAAGTTCCTTTTCTTTTTCGGCAAGTTCCGCTGCGCGTCTTCCTTCTTCCGCCTTCTTTTCTGCCTCAGAACGCTCCTCAAGCATTCTCTCTAAGGTTTCAATAATATCTGCAGAAAGAACCTTATTAACATCTACAACAACTATGATTTCATTTTTTATATGAAGTACTTTATCCATAAATGAGGTATCTTCATTACCTGCAATATGCGGCATTTCTTTAATATCATCCTCATTCACCTGTTCTATGAATTCGACCTCATCAACTTCATATGCCATCGTAATCCTTGATGTTTTGGCTATAATTGCGCTTTTTGCCGGATTAGTTATCACAGAATCCATTCCAAAGCGCTGTCTCAAACTATATACCGGGACCAGTTTTCCCCTTAAGTTGATTAGTCCGTCTATACCAAATGGTGCATCAGGGATAGGACTGACACTATAACTCTGTTCAGTTCCGTTAACATAAGCCAGTTCAATCGCATATTTTCTGTTTTCAATTTTAAAAATCAGATATTGTACATACCCCATAACATCACTCCTTGTTAAGGCTTGCCCACTTCAGGTAAGCATTCATGAATGGTTCTATATTTCCATCTAATACACCGTCAACATCCGTCGCCTCGAATCCGGTACGTTTATCCTTGACCATAGTATACGGCTGCATTACATAAGAACGGATTGCCGAACCGAAACCGTTATCAGCCACCTCACCACGAATATCATCAAGTTTTTCCTGGTTTTCCTGCTGTTTCATCATATATAATTTTGCAGTCAGCATCTTCATAGCTTTTTCTTTGTTTTGATGCTGTGAGCGCTCATTCTGACACTGTACCACAACTCCTGTGGGTAAATGAGTGATTCGTATAGCCGAAGAGGTCTTATTAATGTGCTGACCACCTGCACCACTTGCGCGATATGTGTCAATTCTAAGATCATCCTCATTAATATCCACAGTGATATCATCATCTATATCAGGCATTACATCACATGACGAAAATGAGGTCTGTCTTTTTCCAGCTGCATTATACGGCGATATTCTTACAAGACGATGCACACCGGCTTCCGACTTAAGATAACCATATGCGTTCTCTCCATTAATCTGTAAAGTTACAGACTTAACTCCCGCCACATCGCCTTCAAGGTAATCGAGTTCCTCAATAGAAAATCCTTTCTTCTCCGCCCATCTGGTGTACATACGAAGAAGCATTCCTGTCCAGTCGCAACTCTCCGTTCCACCCGCTCCGGCATGTAAGGTAACTATCGCATTATCCTTATCAAATTCTCCGGATAACAGAGTCTGTATTCGTAATGTCTCAAAATTCTCTTTGAAAGTGTTAAATGTCTCCTCTATTTCAGGCAGAAGCGAGGCATCATTTTCCTCATCAGCCATATCTATGAGCACACCTATATCTTCATATTGTTCTTCAATTTCTTCAAAAGCAGCTAAGATATCCTTAAGATTCTTCACCGTCTTCATAACTTCATTAGAACGCTCCACATCATTCCAGAAATCCGGAGCCTCCATATCAGCTTCTAACTCTGCCACCTTATCTCTCTTGATAGGGATGTCAAAGTGAATCCCTCACTTCCTGTAATGGACTTTCGTACGCTGCAAGCTCGTACTTATATGTATCTGTCTCAATCACAGTATCACCTCTTTCCTATGATAAATATTACTTTTTCTTTTTTATTATCCTTTATAACAAATCTGTTTAAACAACAATTGGATAATCTACGCATTTTTGCCACAACACTGCTTATACTTAAGACCTGAACCGCAAGGACATGGATCATTTCTTCCAATCTTGGCAGTCTTTCTCTTTATAGGTCCCTGAGATACAGAATCATCTTTATTGGTTCCCGTAACCTTGGCAACCTCTTCTCTCTCAACCTTCTGCTCAACTCTTACATGAGTCATCATCTTGACAGTTTCCTGACGTATTGCAGCAGTCATATCATTGAACATATCAAAACCCACAAATTTGTATTCTACAAGCGGATCACGCTGTCCGAGTGCTCTCAGTCCGATTCCCTGACGAAGCTGATCCATATCATCGATATGATCCATCCATTTATGATCTATAACCTTAAGAAGAATTACACGTTCAACCTCACGAATCTGTTCAATCTCAGGAAATTCAGTCTCTTTACCCTCATAAAGCTTTACTGCAGCTTCCTTGATTCTCTGCATAAGTTCTTTCTTTGTTATCTTCTTCATATCATCCTCAGATAATCTTATCTTAGGAATCGGAATAAGATCAAGCATTTCCTGATTAAGAGTCTTCATATCCCACTCAGAAGGATCAAGATCTTCAAGAATGTTACGATTAACAACTTCTTCAACTGTCTCATTGATCATGTTAAATATAACATCGCGCATATTCTCTCCGTCAAGCACACGACGACGTTCTTTATATATAACCTCTCTCTGCTCATTCATCACCTGATCGTAATCAAGCAAATTCTTACGTATACCAAAGTTGTTATTTTCTATCTTTTTCTGGGCTTTCTCTATAAAGCTCGTTATAGTCTTATGCTGAATCTCTTCTCCCTCAGGAATCTTTAACGCCTTATACATAGTCATTACACGTTCAGAACCAAACAATCTCATCAAATCATCTTCAAGAGATAGATAGAACTTGGATTGTCCCGGATCTCCCTGACGTCCCGAACGTCCACGCAACTGATTATCAATACGTCGTGATTCATGGCGTTCTGTACCTATAATACGAAGTCCGCCTAATTCCTTCACACCATCTCCAAGTTTGATATCCGTACCACGTCCGGCCATATTAGTTGCGATCGTAACCGCATTCATCTGTCCTGCCTGCGCCACAATCTCAGCCTCCATCTCATGGAACTTAGCATTTAATACCTTATGAGGAATGTGCTTCTTGGTAAGAAGACGACTCACTTCTTCAGAAGAATCAATAGTAATAGTACCCACCAGAACAGGCTGTCCTCTATGATAACAATCCATAATATCTTCAACTATCGCATTCAGTTTTTCCTTCTTGGTGCAATATACAGAATCCTCCTCATCTATTCTGATAACCGGTAGATTAGTAGGAACCTCAACAACATCCATTCCGTATATCTCTCTGAACTCATTCTCTTCAGTCAAAGCTGTACCTGTCATTCCCGCTTTCTTATCATATTTGTTAAAGAAATTCTGGAATGTAATGGTAGCAAGAGTCTTGCTCTCTCTCTTAACCTTAACGTTTTCCTTCGCTTCTATGGCCTGATGAAGTCCATCCGAGAAACGACGCCCCGGCATGATACGTCCGGTAAATTCATCTACTATGAGAACCTCATCATCCTTAACAATATAATCCTTATCCTTAAACATAAGGTTATGCGCACGCAGAGCAAGTATAATATTATGCTGTATCTCAAGATTATCAGCATCTGCAAGATTATCAATCTTAAAGAATTGTTCTACTGCTTTAACACCCTGTGCTGTAAGCATTACCTGCTTATCCTTCTCATTTACAAGGAAATCTCCATCTTCTTCAATATCAACGCCCATGATCGCATCCATCTTGGATAGTTCGCCATCGCCCTGACCTCGTTTCATACTTCTCGCAAGATAATCACACATGCGATAAAGCTCTGTTGACTTACCACTCTGACCGGAAATGATAAGCGGTGTTCTTGCCTCATCAATAAGTACCGAATCCACCTCATCCACGATAGCATAGTGAAGAGATCTCTGAACCAACTGTTCTTTATATATGGCCATATTATCTCTAAGATAATCGAATCCCAATTCATTGTTGGTAACATAAGTTATATCACAATTATATGCCTCACGACGCTGATCCTTGTCATAACTGTTCAATATAACTCCGACTTTAAGACCAAGAAATTCATGAATTTGTCCCATCCATTCAACATCACGATTTGCAAGATAATCATTAACCGTAACTATATGCTCACCCAATCCCTCTAAGGCATTAAGATATGCAGGAAGTGTTGATACGAGCGTTTTACCTTCACCTGTTCTCATCTCAGGAATACGTCCCTGATGAAGAAGGATACCACCCATAAGCTGTACCTCATAATGCTTCATTCCAAGTACACGGCTTGCTGCTTCACGTACTACTGCATATGCCTCCACAAGGAGATCATCCAACGTCTCCCCGTTTGACAATCTATTTTTGAACTCATCCGTCTTAGCTTTAAGCTCTGAATCAGAAAGCTTCTGCATAGATTCATCAAGGGCTTCTATCTTCTTAACTAAGGGCATGATACGCTTAATCTCTTTTTCACTGTGAGTTCCAAATACTTTTTCAAATATACTCATTTCAACACTCCTCATAAACTTCCTAAATAATTACACTGTGCTATTCTAACATCATTTATCCAAAAAGTAAAGGGTTGCCGACAATCGACAACCCTTATAATTGTTATTTTATTAAGAATTATTATAAATTAATAATCAACTTATAGTAATGAACACATTAACATTCCGGCTCAATAAGTCCGTATGTATTGCCTTTTCTCTTGTAAACCACGTTAACTTCATCCGTTTCGGAATTACGGAATACAAAGAAATTATGTCCAAGAAGATCCATCTGCACGCATGCTTCTTCAGGATCCATAGGCTTAACTGCAAACCTCTTGGTACGAATAATACTTATCTCATCATCATCCGGTATATCATCTTCAATAAATGATTTCTGGAAATATGCTGCACTCTGAGCCTGATCTACAAGTTTCTTCTTATGTCTTGATATCTGGCGCTCAATAACCTCTGTAACAAGATCGATAGATACATACATATCATCGCTGACCTGCTCAGCCCGAATAATGTTACCCTTAATAGGAATCGTAACTTCCATCTTCTGACGGTCTTTTTCTACAGAAAATGTTACCTGAACCTCTGTATCTTCATTAAAATATTTCTCTAATCTGTCTAATTTCTCATATACAGCTGACCTTAATCCATCTGTAACCTCAATGTTCTTACCACTTATAATGTACTTCATGTCTGTCAACTCCTTCTCGTCATAATTACAGTCGGTCTTTCACCCCATCTCCCACAAAGAGTTTGGAATCGCAATATATGCACTCTTTGTATAAACTGACTGTGACATTATTATACCATATCTTGTGTTTTTTTCAATGTATATATTTAATATTATTTTTAGATTTTTTTGTCTATGTAGTTATAATTATCTGTCTTTTTTCGCCATTCCATATATTTTTATGACATTTAATTTGTCAATAATTTTTCTTTTGAAGTTTTTTTTCGTCATTTTTACCCAAACACATTTTCTGTTTTTTTGTCCTTTGCCGACTACTTTTTTGCCATTTTTTGTGGAAAATGTGGATAACTTTGTGCATAAGTCCATTTTTCGAACTTTTTTCACGTTGATATATGTGCAAAACCGGGTTTCATAATCACTTTACATAATATTATCCACTTTGTGAAGTGGATAATGTGGAAATATTTTTGTGCATTTCACCCAAAATCACATTTTATTAGCAAAAATAAAATTTAGATAATTTGAATAATTCACATTAAAAAGGACCTTCAGTATGAGCATATATATACTCATAATTGAAAGTCCTTATATTTCTATACAAATATTATGATGTCTACGCACGACTACATTGCTTCGCAATTCCCATCATGATTAAAACATTCGCAATCCGCATGCTTACTTTTTAACCTTTACATCATATTATAGGTAATCAATCCCAGATAACTCTGGCAGCACCACATGGTGTACGATAGCCAAGTCCGGAAATGATAATACCGGTAGTTGAACTACTTGCATGAACAACCTGTCCGCCACCAATATACATCGTAACGTGACCTACTCCACCACTCTTGTCTCTGTAGAACAACAGATCACCGGGCTGAATTGAATCAAGGCTTACATTCGTCAGACCTTCCATCTGCTGTGCAGCAGTTCTTGGAAGTCCATATCCGAAATGTGCATATACACTCATTGTAAAACCGGAACAATCTGTTCCGTTGGTAAGGCTCGTCCCACCATATACGTATGGATTACCAAGAAACTGTAATGCATAATTGACAACTTCCTGACGTTTTGTACTTGTCATCTCTGCAAGTCTCGCAGCTTCGGCCTCCTGTTCTGCCTTACGGATTTCTTCTTCTTCCGCAACTGATAAAGCATGTGAAAAACCATAGGATACATCTACATACTCAGCAGATACATAACCTTCTATATCCGAGTCAACTCTGATATGAACCCATTCGTCATCGCTGTCATCCTGGATAACCTCATAGGACTCACCTTCACCTACCATAGTAAGGCAGTCGCTTCCTTCATCCTGAGCAGCCCTTACATACAAAGTCTCTGTATTAATCTTTGCCTTCTTAGGACATGTCTCCTCCGCATATGCACCCGCCGTATCACCAAAGAGCAGAAAATCATTACGGACATATCCCATTGTAATTCCCGATTCAATCTTGGTCCAGGTATCACCTTTCTCAACCACCAAAGCGATTCCATGGATTGGAAGACTACCCACACGCTCAGCCTCTTCATCCGGTTCTTCTCTGACATTAACCGCCTCATCAACATAGGCAAGACACTTTCCTTCAAATTCCGGATATCTGCAAGTAGGGGCCTCTTCCTCTGTCTCCTGACTCTCAACTTCCTCTTCTTTAACCTCAACAATATTAAGACTGGCAACGTATTGATCAAGAGCATATGTAATACTTACTTTGGATTCGTCTAATACATCTGCTTTACTGTCAATACCCGGTATCAATAATCCCAGTGAAGCAACTGCCATAAATGCAGTTCTTGCAATATAAGTCTTTCTCACGATATTACTCCTTTCTGCCTTGTGGCAAAACTAATATCTATTAATAAATGTGCGTGTAAATACTTTCGTAATCCTCTAAGCGTCAATAAATTATAGCAAAGTGTTTTTCGCTTGTCAATGAAAGAACTAACAAAAAAGAACACATCCGCTATATCGAATGTGCTCCTCCACCTACCTTGCTCAATTATCAAAAAATCCTCCGAATCAATGTCATCAAAATCAGACATCCGTCTTATAAACGAATATCTATATTCTGACCTACCATTGGATTGACAGAACGCTCTAACATCTTAGTCATAGCATCTCCGTTCATCTGATCTGCATCCAATGCCTTGTCAAGCAACGCAATACCAATAGCCGAATTGGTGTTAGCATTCGATAATACAGTTGTTGACATTCCGATTCCAGTGATTTCCATGGTATCATACCTTCCTTAATAATTGATTATGCTGTAAAAAATTATGTTATCCTACATAGCTCCATATCATATATAAATAGAGACTATGTTGTGAGAATATTATATAGTGTCAGTACAAAAAAAGCAATAGTTTTTTATGTTTTTTACACATTTTTCACAAAACTTTAATAAAGCTAAGTATCAACAACTGCAAACTGTACAGAATCTGTCAATTTCATTATACACAAGCTGCTTATCCGGCTCATTGTGTATTTCATGTCGCATCCCTTCAAACATAGTACCTTTAACATTCCTGTATCCCATTTTTCTCAGATGTTCAAGGGAGTCATCCCATTTTCTCGAATTAATATAACACGGATCGTTCTCACCGGAAATAAATAATATAGGAAGATTGATATTGCTCAACTTATAATCCTTATCCTTATAAACTACCGATTCAAGATTAAGCAAAGTCATATACCCGTTAAGCGTATAAATATAATTGCACAAAGGATCTGCCGCAAATGCTTCAGATACATTCTTGTCCGTAGTAAGCCATGCATAGGGTCTCTTCTCACTAAGGAACGGTTTGTCAAAACTTCCGACTGCTAGATTTGCAACAAATTTTGATCTATAACGTTCCCCTTTTATTTTTCTCAAAAAGCGTACAAACAATTTGCCAAGCGGTACAGCATCCAGATAGGATGGACTTCCCGCAACTATTAATCCGTCAATGGCATCATCATGTTTCTTAAGATAAGCCCTTACTATTAAAGAACCCATACTGTGTCCAAAAAGAATCAAGGGCAGATCCGGATATAATTTCTTAATATGTTTAGTTGCTGCATAGGTATCATCAACCATTCCTTTATCCATCATTTCATAGCAATAACCAAGATCTTCGGGAGCATTTATACTTGCGCCGTGTCCTCTATTGTCGTGCATTAACGTAATATAGCCTTTTTCCGCCATAGTTTCCATAAAGCCAAGATATCGTTCTTTATGTTCATTCATTCCGTGAACCATCTGTAAAATTGCGACAGGCTTTTCCGGTATCATACAGATTCCATGAATTTTAACATTGTCTTTTGAAGTAAATGAATAATTTTTTGTTGTAATCATGTTTTGATTCTCCTATTATTCTTATAAATTTTCATTTATCATCTACACTAACAGCTGTTTTACTTTGTCTCTTTAACAAAACAACTCCTGCGGGAATACAAACCGCTGCTATAATAAGCATCACCAATATTACAGGTTTCGTCATTTTCTCATCAGCAAGGGCCGGTATCTTATCACCATAGTACATAAGAAATACCGAGAAACCATTATTAATAAAGTGCATCAACGCCGAACACATTATACTTTCCGAATTCAATATAGCATAAGCTAACGCAATACCAAGTATCGTTGTTGGCAGCAGCCTTATAAGACTCATATGTGTCATTCCGAAAAATACGGAAACTATAATAACCGCAACCGGAAGTTTCATTCTATTTTTAAATGCAGTTAACATGTAACCACGGAACATAAGCTCCTCACAGACTGCCGGCATTAAAGCTATAAGTATAAGTGCTCCGACAAATGGAACACCATCTAATATATCTTCAAAGCCTAAGTTAACAGCATTATTTCTGTCAGGCATAAGATATGCCAGCAGATTAGCCAAAAGCATTACTGCACATGAGCTTCCGATAATCAGAATCACCGAACCTATAAGGTGTTTGACGGATGGAAGCTTTAAACAAAATACTTTTTTAATATCCGCTTTAATATAAAACGCTGCAATTAACGGCAAGCCACCAATAAATATCTGCGGTATAACAACCCCGTATATAGGATTATCGAGACTCATTATTCCGCCAACATATACCATAATAAGTAAGGCTATTATAAGTATCAACAGGCTTTCCTGAATTGTCGGTGTGCTTCCCTTCTTGATATTTTTTCTTCGTTCAAAAAGTTTAATTCCGCTAAGGGATTCTCCAAATAAAATTGATTCGCTGTTATATATTTTTGACAGAAACCATACAGCCACAAATGCATAAATGATATTCGACAATAGTACAATAAGTATCAATTGGAAGTCATACTTAAATACCAACAGCGTCTTCATCAAAAGGCAAATATTGGCTACCGGAATCAATGCGGTCTTGGAAGTAAGTTCCACATTAGGAATAAATCCTATATATCCCGTAAGCATAACCACCAAGGTTACAGGAGTGACATAGTTATTGGCCTCTTTGAAACTCTTTGCGAAGGCACAGACACACATCACCACAGCACTCATAAACAGAGCAAATGCTATTATGCAAACTATTGATATTAATATTGCAGGTATAAAGGTTGATAATTTGAACTTGGCAGCGCCATCGGACAAACTCTGTATGGTGGCAAACATATAGACTGCCACCCCACCCATAGACAGGGTGTTAATAAATACAGATACTATTGAAATAGTTGCAACCGACAGGAACTTGCTCATTATAAGTTCCATATTTCCAATCGGTAGTGTGAGCAAAGTCTCTAAGGTACCACGTTCTTTTTCTCCGGCAGTGGCATCTATCGCAGGATACATTGAACCCATAAGAATTGCCGTTATCATGAGAAATGGTATTATTCCACCTAAGATACTTCCGATAGAGCTCTCGTTACTGGACTGATCATCAGACTTAGCAATCACAGGATACAGTACACTTTGAACATCTAGGCCTGCTTCTTGTGCATTCTTCTCGGCGATATGTTTTGCAAAACTGTCTATCTCATCATCTAACATTCCCTCCACTGTATTGGAATTGGTCACAGCAGAAAGATAATGTATCTCGTAGGTTATTTGATCACCTTTATATGTGGTGGTAATGTATGCATCTATCTTTTCATCTTCCAGATCCTTTTTAGGATCTTTCGAATCAACATCTTTTATCTTATATTCAAGGTCATCTTCATCACCCTTGATCCAATCATTTAATGCATTTCGATCTTCAACTGCTACATCAGAATAAGCAACTTTATAGGTGTGCTCCTGTTGCGACTCATTAATCATGCTGATAACCTGCATTATAACAAGGAACAGAAGCGGATACAATATAACCGGCAGCACCACCATCGTGAGTATAGTCTTCTTATCACGAAGTACATCCATAATCTCTTTTTTGTATAAAGTCCTGAGTTTTTTATAATTCATCCTCTGCCCCTCCTTCTACAAGTGCAAAGAACGCATCTCTAAGATTCCCGGTACCTGTCTTTTCTCTTAATTGCTTCGGTGTACCCTCCGCTATTACATGTCCCTTATTGATCATTACTATCCGGTCACACAAAAACTCGGCTTCCTCCATATAATGAGTGGAATATAGAACACTCTTACCTCGTTCCTTCTCCTGTTTCATGAAATCTATTATTGCCTTGGAACTTATTATATCCAAACCCAAGGTTGGTTCATCGAAAATATAGATATCAGGATCATGTACCAAACATCTGGCTATTGACGTACGCTGTTTCTGTCCTGTAGAAAGTTTTTCCACCCTGTTATCTATGAACTCATCCATTTTCAATATTTTATTAGTCTTATCAATCTTATCCGCTATCTCCTCTTTAGTAAAGCCATAGAGTTCACCAAAAAGTGAAAGGGTTTCCCTTACGGTAAATCTCCCGTAAAGTTTTGTATTTTCTGAAAGGTATCCTATATGCTTCTTTAAATCTGCTTTATCAGTTATCTCATTACCATCTCTGTCTTCAATTACGACATGTCCGTCTGTGGGTTCCATCAGCGAACCCAACATTCTTAGCAGAGTTGTTTTTCCCGCTCCATTTGGACCTAATACGCCAAGAATCTCGCCTTGGTTTGCAGTAAAATTAATATGATCAACTGCATAGAACTCTTCTTTCTGTCCCTTTTTCAAAGTTCTTACAAATTGTTTTGTAAGTCCGACCGACTGAATCATATGTGTTTCTCCTTTTATAATTACGACGCCTTTTGCTTCGCAGGTTTTACAATAAACTAATGATAGAAAAAATCAAACAGAAAATCCATCCCGTAACTACCCATATATTAACAGGATTTTTATCTTTCTCATCTGCACTTTTCTCACAAATCGATTTCCATGTCAGGGGTCTGCCATTGATCTGCGATATCTTTCTGATAAGAAGAATCGTTAATAATACACCTACTCCTGCCATTGGTGTAAATAACATCAATGCACTGATAAGCTCCACATTTGTAGGTGTCTTATTGATTACCTCTTCAACAGTTAATCCGCTTCCTTCGATACCATATTGCTGCATATATTTCAATAGTACCGGCAACATATACAGATACAAAGTATTAAATGCGTTAAACAGCATATGAAGTATCATTGTAGATAGCAATGAACCTGTGGCCTCTACCAAAAAAGAAAAAATTATCCCGAGATAAATTGCATATAGCATCTGATTGAAATTAAGATGCATAAGTCCAAAAGACACAGAACTTATTATAACTCCAATAAGTATAGAATACTTTCGAAACGAGGAAAACATTATTCCTCTGTATATCGTCTCTTCCACAAAACCCGGCAGACATCCTATGATCAATATTCCAAGCCACAAGGGAACATTTTCCGTAATTTCAAACACTGCTTTGCCAGTCTCATTTTTCACAAAGAACTGACTGAATATATTAAGCCAGTTTGCCATCGGTGATGCACATAAAAGAACCAAAAGCGAGAGGAAAAATGAAGATATCTTATATTTTCTTATGTTGAGATCTTCAACAAAATTCTTGCCCGTTACGTAGATATATAATAAAGCCGCAACCAGCAAATATCCCTGAGTCATCAAAACAGAAATAAGTGTTTCCTTCTCTGCCGGAAAAAAG
>JAFUGT010000088.1 GCA_017469275.1 Lachnospiraceae bacterium | reverse complement strand
TGTGGAATTATATAGGAACATTGCCGGCAGACTTGAATTTGATTTGGCAAAAGGGTACTTGTCACAGTTTTCACACGGTGTTATAATTTCATTAATACACAAGGTCATGTACAAGATGAACGTGAAGCGAAGCAATATTCGGGAGAGGATAGGTGATATCATGGGTGGAAAGGTGTTGGAGTTGGATATTATTAAGGCAAGACATGAAGGTTTGGCTGAGGGCAGGACGATTGGAGAAGTTATTGGAGAAGCGCGTGGAGAAGCGCGTGGAGAGGCACGAGGCAGAGCCAGTGAGCGTGAAAATCTTATTAAGAAACTGGCGGCTTCCTACATGAAGCAGGATTCATCGCTGACAGAAGAAGAGGCTATGGAGATGGCAAGGGCGATATTAGAATAAGTTGAAGATGGTTCTGCAATATTCGGGAGAGGATAGGTGATATCATGGGTGGTAAGGTATCGGAGTTGGAGAATGAATAACTATACATATTTTGCAACTGTATATGATCGAATGATGGATAACATACCATATGAGGAGTGGGAGCAATATATATTGCAGCTCTTTTACAGATATGGAGTTGCACCCTGTTCTCATGTGGCGGAGCTGGGATGTGGTACGGGGGTAATGACAAGACTGCTTTCAAGTGAGGGCTTTGCCATGACAGGAATTGATCTGTCTGAAGATATGCTTGAAGTGGCAAAATGCAAGGATACTTCAGACATTAATTATATATGCCGGGATATGAGAAATTTTGAATTATCTACGAAACAGGATGCGATAATCAGTGTGTGCGACAGCATGAACTACCTGTTGACGGAAGAGGATATCACTAAGACCTTCTCGTCTGTGAAGAGAAATCTGAAATCCGGCGGAGTGTTCATATTTGATCTTAAGACGGAATACTTCTTTGTAAATGAATTGGACGGTGAAGTATTTGCTGAGGATATGGGCGATTTTTCGTATGTGTGGCGTAACCGCTATAACCGTGAGGAACACATACATCACTATCTGTTGGAATTCAATGTGAAATCCGGTTTGGGAAAAAACAGAAAAGATAATGCTTCTAAGAAAGATACCATATTGGATCATAAGCATTTACGCTTGATCAAAGAGCATCACAGGCAGCGGTCATTTAGTGCAGGTGATATTAAGCAGGCGGCGTTAAATGCAGGCTTTAACAAAGCTAATGTCTATGACGCATTTACCTTCAGAAAACCGTTAAAGAGCAGTGGGAGAATATATGTAGTTATGAGGAATGAGGATTAGTATATGTCTATGGGGTACATAATTATCGATTGATGACATATTGTAGTCGGCGGCAGATGACCGCCGATTTTTGCATTATATTATGGCATAAAACATAAGATGGTGGTATAATACATCTGAAATTTACATGGAGGATCGAAGGATGGATAAGAAAAACATGGTGGTAGTTTTTGGCGGACAGTCATCGGAGCATGATATATCCTGTATTTCTGTGCAGACCATTGCCAAGGCTATCGACAGTGATAAGTATGATATTACATATATTGGAATCACAAAGGAGGGACACTGGCTGCTGGTGGATTCCCTTGACAAGATTGTAGACGGCAGTTGGAGAGAGTCTACGGTGTCGGCTGTGATATCGCCGGATGCAACAAAGAAGGAACTCATTTTGTCGGGTGTAAATGGTACCTCAACGAAAAAAATAGACGTTGTTTTCCCTGTAATGCATGGCATGTATGGTGAGGATGGAACAATTCAGGGACTTCTGGAGATGGCAAAACTTCCTTATGTCGGATGTGGAGTGTTGGCTTCGGCAGTGGGAATGGATAAAGTATATACTAAGATAATAGTGGATGATCTGGGAATTGATCAGGCGGATTATGTGCTTGTGAGAGCAGCTGAGGTTGAAGGCACGATGGTAAATGCCGGAATATCCATGGATGATCTGGTGGCGCGTGTTGAAAGCAAACTGACCTATCCGGTATTTATTAAGCCCAGCAAGGCAGGTTCATCCCAGGGTGTATCCAAGGCTCATGACAGAAAAGAACTTATAGATGGACTGATTCTTGCGGCTAAGCATGATACCAAGATTCTTGTGGAGAGAAATGTCATCGGCAGAGAGATAGAGTGTGCAGTGTTGGGAACTGCCGTGGCACCTGAGGCTTCCGGAGTGGGAGAGATTTTAGCTGCAGCTGAATTTTACGATTTTGATGCCAAGTACAGTAATGCAGAGAGTAAGACGATCATTTCTCCTGAGCTTCCGGAGGGTAAGGCTGAAGAGATAAGACAGGCAGCAATGGCTATATTCTCAGCGGTAGACGGTTATGGATTGGCGAGAGTTGACTTCTTCTTAGAGAAGGAGACCAACAGAGTTATCTTTAATGAGATCAACACTCTGCCCGGATTTACTTCCATAAGCATGTATCCCATGTTGTGGAAGGCTGCCGGGCTTTCGATAGAAGAGCAGGTGGAGAAGCAGATTCAATTGGCGTTAACAAGAAGATATTGATTTATAGAAGGTATATAGAGGAGACAATTATGAACAACCCCATAGGCGTATTTGATTCCGGTGTGGGCGGACTTACGGTTGCCAGAGAGATTATGAGGCAGCTTCCCGGTGAAGACCTGGTGTATTTTGGTGACACGGCGAGAGTTCCCTACGGTTCAAAATCCAAAAAGACAGTTCTCAAATATAGCAGATAGATAGTGAGATTTCTTCAGACGAAGAATGTGAAGGCAATCGTTGTTGCCTGTAATACGGCAAGTGCATTGGCGTTAGATGAGATTGCCAAGGAGATTGATATTCCCATAATCGGTGTTGTCAAGCCGGGTGCTAAGATGGCTGTGGAGACCACCAGGACCGGTAATGTGGGAGTCATAGGAACTGCAAGTACTGTCAAATCCGGCATTTATAATGATTATATAAGAGAACTTGATCCGAACATAACGGTTGTCAGTAAGGCGTGCCCGTTGTTTGTTCCGCTTGTTGAGGAGGGACTTCTCGAAGACAGGGTGACAGATGACATTGTTGCAAGATATCTTCAGGAAATGAAGGAGTACAACGTTGATGTTCTAGTGCTTGGATGTACTCATTATCCTTTGATTCGCAATACCATTAAGCGATTTATGGGCGAGGGAGTGCATCTGGTTAATCCGGCATTTGAGACCGCCAAGAACTTAAAGGAACTTATGGTGGAGAAGAAAATGCTCAACATGACCGGGCACAGACCGAGCTATGAATACTATGTAAGTGACGGCGTGGAGAGTTTCATGTCCTTTGCGGACAGCGTTCTGCCTGTGCATGTAAGAGATACGCAGGTGGTGGATATCGAGAGTTATTGAAGATAAATGCAGTAATTTAGCGGACCGTGGATATCGAGAGCTATTGAAGGTAAATGTGAGACTTTAGCGGAATGTATATAAGGATGTGTGTATGACAAAAGATGTTTTGATTACTGTCACCGGAAGACAGTTTGATGTCAACGATGAGGCGACGGAGATAATTACGCCGGGAACCTACTATCTGAAAAATGGAAAACACTATGTTCTCTATGACGAGCAGCCGGATGACAGTGGAGATGTGATTAAGAATCGTGTCAAATTTCATGATGGTCATTTTGAGATGGTGAAGAACGGAGCAGTATCCTCTGCGTTGAAGTTCAACATAGATGAGAAATCGGAGAGTGTATATCGCACTACAGCCGGTACCGTTATGATGGAAGTACACACTCACGATATCAGTATATTAGAAAACGATGATGCCATCCGCACCACAGTGAAGTACTCACTTACCATCAACGGTCAATTCATCTCCGAGTGCGAAGTCAATTTCGTAATCGAATCCCGATGAAGCATAGACTATATTTATTTTGATATGTATAAGAGGCAATTACAGGGCACTGGTATCGTTATGTGCACAACGGAAGGAAAGTGTGTCTGCTGTGGAACCATATGATATGAAACTATATGATATGAACCACGAGAAGTATATAAAACAGTTTCACAATTGCCTTCAAAGAGGAATAAGCATGAGAAAACCAAAAGGCCACTCCCCCAAATTTTACGAGAACGACAAATTCGAGCAATTCCTGGGGATTGAGAGTACGGAAATAGTATATAATAACAGATATAACGATGATTACTACCGATATGAGCCTACAAGCTACAGTGGGCTCATTTGCGCGTTTGATGAATTGGAGAAGGACATTTCGCGCCATGACAGGCTGGTGGATTTTGGTTGTGGCAAAGGTCGTGTTCTCTTCTATGTGAATCAGAGGTTTGGCTGTGAAGTATGTGGCATAGAGGTTGATGAGAGTCTTTACGAGGCAGCGCTGGATAACCGTTCATTTTATAACACCAGATTCCGCGGCTCCCATGACAGCATCGAGATAATTAACGGCAAGGCAGAGGAATATGAGATACGCCCGGAGGATAACATTTTCTATTTCTTTAATCCCTTTGAGATTAGCATTTACTCACAGGTGCTGGAGCATATAATTGCAAGTGTAAATGAGCATCCAAGGCGCGTGCTTATCCTTATGTATTATCCGAAGGAAGAGTACCGGGATTATATGAAACACCACAAGTTCAAGCTGTACAAGGTGGTGAAGCTTCCGGCTTATGAAAATGACTGGGATGAGAAGGTCGTGATTTATGAGTACGGTAGTCCTCCGGGACTTACAGACTTTGATATATATGATCATGACAGTCCCTTCAAAAGAGAAAACGTAAATTAGCGTTTTGGGATTAGCTAACTTATATAGCCCTGCGAAAGACGATAGATATCCGTTACTTGTACTTACGGTGTCATCCACAAAATATTGGGTTTATTGAAAAAAATATTACAAGATGTCATGTTGTCTCTATTTTATAAAAATGTTATAATTAGGGGCAATGATTGTGAACGCAAGTTCGATTGTGTAAGAAGGATATATTCATGGGTAAGAAAATCAAATCGGAAGTATCGAAAATTGAAAATAAAAAGGCAATCAATCCTTTGCAGAAAGAGATAGAACGCTATCTCAGAATTCCATTTTATCTGTTTATTATCCTGATAATGGTCAACGGATGTGTATATGCCATTAACTGTAAGAGCGGTATTGTCGTGTCAGTGGGAATGATCATTTATCTTATTGTGGCGTTGCTGATATATTACAGGAAGCGGCCGCAGATAATGACGGATCTGATGGCATTTTCATTTGCGCATGGTTCGATTCAGAGTGAGCTGATCAAAGAGCTTTCCGTACCCTATGCGCTGGTTAATGAGAACGGCCGTGTTTTGTGGTGCAATCAGGCATTTTATCAGGCAGTGAAAAGTGACAAACAGCATATGCGCAAGCATATTCAGAATATATTTACGGATATTACGCTTGAGCTGCTTAACATGGAGCCGGAGGATAACGGGCAGAGAGTACTGCACATTTTCCAGGCAGACAGGAATTACAGGGTTGATATCAGAAAGGTTTCGGTCTCAGAGCTTCTTTCAAATAATCTTGCAGACAATGTTCAGAAAGAAGAGATAATGTATGCCATGTACCTCTATGACGAGACTGAACTCATGGAAGCGGTTGAGGACAAAGAGCGTATTAAGCTTGTGGCAGGTCAGATATATATTGATAATTATGAAGAGGCTATGGATGCCACTGAGGAAGTGCGTCGTGCATTATTGGGAGCACTTATCGACAGAAAGATCACCAAGTATATGCAGTCTGCAAGGGGTATAATCAAGAAGCTTGAGAAGGACAAATACATCTTCTTACTTCAACAGCAACAGTTAGAACTGCTACAGGAGGGCAAGTTCAGTCTGTTGGATGAGGTGAGGAATATCAATATAGGTAATGAGACGCCGGTAACACTTTCCATTGCTGTGGGTGTCGATACGGAAAATGATGACTACACCGTAGCCTATGAATATTCGCATATGGCGATGGATATGGCACTAGGCCGTGGTGGAGACCAGGCGGTTGTCAAGAAGGGCGACAAGATTATTTATTATGGAGGCAAAACTCAGTCGGCTGAGAAGAATACCCGTGTCAAGGCACGTGTCAAGGCCCATGCCCTTAAAGAATTGCTTACCAATAAGGATCAGGTTCTTATTATGGGACACCGTAAGCCGGATATCGATTGTCTGGGTTCGGCAATCGGCATTTACAGGCTGGCAACTAATATGGAGAAGAAGGCCCATATTGTTATCAATGAGGTGACCAGCTCCATAAGACCGGCGATGAATAATTTCATGGGCAGCAGTGTCTATCCTCAGGATATATTTTACAGTAGTGAGCAGGCATTGGGGACGGTGGACCCTAATACGGTGCTCATTGTTGTAGATGTGAACAGACCAAGTATCACGGAGTGCCCTGAATTGCTTGCACATACCAAGAATATTGTTGTGATAGACCATCACAGACAGAGTGGGGATGTGGTTGATAATGCAATATTGTCGTACATCGAGCCCTATGCCTCATCGGCCTGTGAGATGGTTGCCGAGATACTTCAATACAGTATGGATAAACCGAAACTACGTCCGGCGGAGGCAGATGCCATGTACGCCGGAATGTTGGTGGATACGGATAATTTTGTCACTAAGACGGGGGTTCGTACTTTTGAGGCAGCTTCCTTCCTGCGTAAATGCGGTGCCGACATGATACGTGTCAGAAAGGCCTATCGTGTGGATTTGGAAAGCTACAAGCATGTTTCCGACGGTGTGGGAAGAGCGGAGATATTCATGGATTGTTTTGCTATTTCAGATGTGCCTGCTGAGGCGGGTGTTGATAGTCCGAATGTAATTGCGGCAAAGGTTGCCAATGAACTGCTTGATGTTGAGAATGTAAGGGCATCCTTTGTGTTGACCAAGATTGACAATCTTGTGTATGTCAGCGCCAGATCAATAGATGACGTCAATGTGCAGGTGATTATGGAGAAGTTTGGCGGCGGCGGTCACGGAACCGTTGCAGGAATGCAGATTCCCGACTCTACGGTGGAGGAAGTTAAGGAGCAGTTAAAGAAAGTGCTCAAAGAGATGTGGGATGACGGAGATTTTTGATTTTGCTATATCACAGAATCTATAATGTGGCGTTTTAGTATATACGTTATAAAAGAATCAGATAAATAATGCAGGAGGTTATAGTCAGATGGAAGTTATATTACTTGAAGATGTGAAAAATGTGGGAAAGAAGGGTGATGTTGTCAAGGTAAATGACGGCTATGCCCGCAATGTGCTTATAAAGAAAAAACTGGGCTTAGAAGCAACAAGCAAAAATCTTAATGACCTCAAACTGAAAAAGGCAAATGATGATAAGATTGCTGCGGAAAATCTTGAAGCGGCCAAAGAACTTGGCACTAAAATCGAGAATTCTAAGATTACTATTCCAATCAAAATGGGTTCGGGCGGTAAGAGCTTTGGTTCAGTATCCTCTAAGGAGATTGCCGAGGAGGTTAAGAAGCAGTTAGAGCTCGATATCGATAAAAAGAAGGTTCAGCTTAAGGATGCCATCAAGACAACAGGTGAATATGATGTTAAGATCAAGCTTCATCCTAAGGTTACAGCGTCTCTTAAGGTAATCGTAGAAGGTAAAGAGTAGTCGGGAAATCATCATTTCCGGATAAGAAATATACAGTAAGGACTTGGAATATAATATGGACGAGAATGTGGCATTACAGAAGAAAGCACTGCCTAATAACCTGCAGATGGAGCAGGCTGTCATAGGTTCCATGCTGATGGATCGTGACGCAGTGGCGGAGGTGGCAGACCTGCTGACGAAGGATGATTTCTATTACAGTCAGTATGGTATGCTTTTTTCTGCTATAGTTGAATTATATAATGAAGGAAAGCCGATAGACCTTGCTATTGTAAGTAACAGGCTTAAGGATATGGGTGCGCCTGAGTCTGTCAGTAATATGAGTTACATTGCCGAGGTGCTTGATTCTGTTCAGTTTGCCAGTCATGCCGGAGAGTATGCCAGGGTGGTTCAGGATAAAGCGGTACTTAGAAGAATGATCAAATACGCTGAAAAGACTATGGCTCTGTGTTATGAGTCGGAGGAATCGGTAAATGATATTTTAGAGCAGTCGGAAAAGGATCTGTTCGACATCACTCAGAAGAGAAATACCGGTATGCAGTTTGCTGAGATGAAGGAAATTGCCTTAAGTGTGTTGGACAATATCGAGGCTTCCGCAAAGAGAGGCAGCAAGGTTACAGGTGTTCCTACGGGCTTCATCGACCTTGATAATAAGCTTACAGGTCTTCATGGTTCTGAACTTATACTTATTGCGGCAAGACCTGCCATGGGTAAGACTGCATTTGCACTCAATATTGCACAGAATGCTGCTATGAAGTCAGGCATTCCGGTAGCTATATTTTCTTTGGAGATGAGCAAGGAACAGCTTGCCACCCGTCTTATTGCAATGGATTCCCAGGTGGATTCCCAAGCCATCAGAACGGGTCAGATTCTTGATAATGATTGGGACAAGATAATGGAGTCCACTTACCGCGTAGGGGAGACTCAGATGTACATTGATGATACACCGGGTATCAATATAGCCGAGCTAAGGTCAAAATGTCGAAAACTCAAACAGACAAAGGATATTGGATTGATAGTGATAGATTATCTTCAGTTGATGAATGCCGGAGGCAGAAGTGAGTCTCGTCAGCAGGAGATATCGACCATAAGCCGTGCACTTAAGAAATTGGCCAGAGAGTTGGATGTGCCTGTGGTGGCGCTTTCCCAGCTTAACCGTGCGGTGGACAGCCGTGAGGATCACAAGCCGGTCATGTCAGATCTTCGTGAATCGGGAGCCATTGAGCAGGATGCCGATGTCATCATGTTCATTTATCGTGATGATTATTATAATAAGGATTCTCCGAAACAGCGAATTGCAGATATTATTGTTGCCAAACAGAGAAATGGTTCCACGGGATCGGTGGAACTTGCATGGCTTGGTGAGTACACGAAGTTTGCCAACAAGCTGGCACCTCGTAAGCAACAGGAGAGTCTGTAAGAGTGGTGTTCATTTTGTACACAGGAATATACCGGCGTACTTGGTTATATGGAATTTCTTTTTGGTCTTCCGCTCCACATAGGTGCGGAAGTCTTTGTATCTGTCGAGAAGATACTGATTCTGGTTGCCATGGCAGGACAGAATATATTCTATAAGAGGTTCCGGACTGCCCACAATCAGTTCGTCTTCATATATCTTTCTCTTAACTTTGGAGAAGTAGGGGGCTAACAGGTCGGCGCCGTTATCAAGGCCGAATCTCTCATACAATTTATCTGCGGATAAAATTATGGAACTGTTGAATTTCTGAACAAGAGTGGTAATCTCTTTCATATGTTTGGCTCCATAGGTACTGCATATAAATGTGCCTCCGGGTTTTAGCACGCGTCGGATTTCATTAAGTGCTCTTTGCAGATCGTGGCAGTAAAATAATACATGATTGGCTATTATAAGATCAAAAGTGTCATCTTCATAGGGAATGTCATGGCAGTCAAAAGCATGAAAGTTGAAATGTATGTCAGAATCATTTAACTTCTCAAACTCTCTTCTTGTGTCTCTAAGCATTCCCTCGGAAATATCATTTAGTGTTATATGTATAGAGGCGTTTTTTGATACTGATTTGTCTTTCCGGATTAACTTTTCGTAGTTTTCAATCCAGAAGGCACCACTGCCGCAGCCTATCTCCAGTATATTGTTTCCGGGATGTATATCACATTGTTCAAATATCCATGGGAACCATCCCTGCTTGTTGGTGGAATAGAGTTTGTGCAGTTTGATTCTGGCGGAAATGTTATTGGAATTTTCGTACTGTGCCTTCAGCGTGTTTTCCATGTTAGTGAGATGGATAAGATTGAGCATCCGGGACCAGTCGATATCATTTTCTCCGTCTAAAGCCACAGTCAGGTCTTCTATTGCATTAGAGACCATTTCCATCTGCTCAATTCTATCTTTTACCAGTTTCAGCTGCATGTTAAGGGAATTCTTAAGCATACTACGGTCAAGGTCGCCGATGGTCATGGTTTTGATATCGTCTAAGGAGAAACCGAGATACTTGAGCAGAAGAATCTGCTGAAGCTTGGCGAAATCTTCATCAGTATAGAATCTGGCACCATTGTCATTGACATAGGATGGTTTCAGAATATTGGCATTGTCGTAATAGCGGACTGTGCGAATGGTAATGTGAGCCATCTTGGCAAATTCGCCGGATGTGTAGTAGCCTGACGGTTTCATGTGGTCTCTCCTTGTATATTAAAATCTATTATGATAGTTTTGATACAACCTGGTTGATCAGTTTTCCGTCAGCCTTGCCTTTGAGTTCTCCCATAACGGCTTTCATGATCTGTCCCTTGTTACCCGTGGCAAGAACATCGGCAAATTTCTCTTTGATGATGCTCTCAATCTCTTCCTCAGAAAGCATTTTCGGTGCATACTCCTGCATGATGTCGTAGCGGGCCTGATATTCCGCTTTGAGTTCTGCGCGTTCGTCAGGACAGGTATCCAACTGTTCTTTCACGGATTTAACTTCTTTAAGAATTGCGCGGTCAACAACTTCTTCAGGGATATCATCGCGCTTGCCCTCGTCTATGGCTATCTTCTTAGCTGCCGAAACCAAGGTTGAGATGGCATCCTTTCTTGTCTTATCATGAGCCTTCATGGCAGCGATCATATCTTTCTGTAATGTTTCAAATTGCATGGTTTAGTCCTCCTTGTTATTGTAATACATAATAGGTAATTGCGAAACGCTAATTTGTGTTTTCTCTTTTGTGCATATTATGCAGTTCCAACACAGACACGTTTTCACTCCGTTGCTCACGTAGCGGTACTAAATTCGTGCTTTGCACTCATTAAGTACCGACGGTCGCAAAGGGTCTGTTTATGGAATCTGTATAATATGCACAACAGGATATACATCATTTGAGCGTTTCGCAAACGCCTAGTAATACATAAAAAATGTTCATGTTTCACAGTATAGCACGTTTTTATTTTTTTGTGAATACAGCTTGACCGGTTATGGTGTGTAGTACTTGTTTTGTTGTAGTGTGTAATACAGTGATATATAAAAAGCAAAAAATCGAAAAGAGGGGGTATAAACACGAAAAATATTAATAAAAGCACATTAAAAATACCCAAATAAGAATTGACGAAATCTTTCCAAGGCATATAATGATATGGGTGTAAACAGTAGCCGGTATATCGAGCGTGTCAAAATATATTGTTGGCACATATATCATAAAATATAATGAAAAAGTCAGAAAGAGAGTATGTTATGTGGATTGCAATTATTGTAGTTGTTGTTTTAATCATTTATTTATACAGCATTGCTCCCAATATGGGCAGGCGGGAGAAAATGAAACCCTTCTCGGAAACATTTATTGCTCATCGCGGTCTGTTCAACAATGGTGATGGTGAGTGGCTTGTTAAGGACAGTGACGGGAATCTGGTGAGGCGGGAAGATGTTACGAATACAGCGTCCCATAAGTCAGGTAGCACTACCGCATCCGACAAGACGGGCAGGATTACAGCAGTTAATCAACAATTCAAGGCAGATATGGCAATTCCTTTGGCTCCGGAGAATTCCATGCCTGCTTTTGAGGCGGCAGTGGAAGCGGGATATGGAATAGAACTTGACACACAGACCACAGCCGATGGCAGACTGGTGGTGTTCCATGATGAGAATCTTTATAGAATGTGTGGCATTGATAAGAATTTATATGAGTGTACCTATGACGAGTTAAAGGAATATAAACTGGCTAAGACAGAGTATGGAATTCCCTTGTTCGAGGATGTACTTAAGGTAGTGGACGGCAGAGTACCTTTGGTAGTGGAGATAAAGTCCGAAGGTAATTGGAAACGTACAACCAGGATGACGGCAGAGGCACTTGATGCATATGGGGTTTCGGTAGGATCTGACAACAGGGCGAGGGGTTCAAAAGAAGTAAAAAAAGTGGGAAAAGGAGAATATAAAAGACAGCCTTATTGCATGGAATCCTTTCATCCTCTTATAGTAAAGTGGTTTAGAGACAACCGACCGGATGTGTTACGGGGACAGTTATCTACTAACTTCTTTCAAAGTACCTTGAAGCGTGTTTGGTATGAGAATATTGTGCTTACTAATCTCATGCTGAACTTTCTGTCGAGACCGGATTTTGTGGCGTATAATTACAGGTATAAGAACCAGCCGTCATTTTGGCTTTGCAGAAATCTCTTTGGAGTAGTAAGTGCAGCCTGGACTGTGAGGAGCGAGGCGGCACTTGAGAAGGTCGCTAAGGTCTTTGAGGTGATAATATTTGATTCCTTTTTGCCGGAGGAGAGATAAAAAACAGAATGGAATATTTGAAAAAAAGGGAAGCAAAGACGCCGGCTAATATTTGGCACCATTTTAGTAAGGAGTAAAGAATAAATGAATTATATCGAAGAAAATATACGGGAAGATTACAGAAAATTGACAAAACTGCTGATTGAAAAAGGCATGACAATCACAACAATGGAATCTTGTACAGGAGGACAGATAGCTAGTCTCATAACGGATACAGAGGGTTCGTCTTCTGTTATTAAAGGCGCATTTGTCACTTATTGTAATGAGGCTAAGATTATGCAGGGAGTTCCTGCCGAAATCATCAACAGATATTCGGTCTATTCGGAAGAGACTGCGGTGGCAATGGCAAAGGCCTGTCAGGATAAGTACGGGGCAGATATAGGAATAGGTGTGACAGGTACTATGGGCAATGTTGACCCGGCTAACCCGGGAAGTTCAACGCCGGGAAGAGTGTATTTTGCCATAAGCTATGGTGAGGAGGTGGCAAGCTTCTACAAAGAGATAAACTCGCAGGAAAGCAGGTTGATGTATAAACTTGCGGTGGCTAAGGAAGTATTTGATGAATTGATGAAGATAATCAATAACTGAGTTAAATATATATAGTATAAGATTTGGATGTCAAAAGTCATATTGCTTTTTTGTGCAAGCACAAAGCAGTATGACTTTTGACACTTATATCATAATAATAAAAATTCATAAGTAATTCATATAAAAACGACTTGTAAGAAGAAGCTGACACGTTGTACTATTGAGTTATATTTGATAAAGCTGCTTGAAACCATAATAGTGATAACTGTGATTCCATTTGGTTTTTTGGCAGCGATATCACCAAATATAATGACAGGAGGACATGACATGCTGAAAAATAAGAACTACAAGTTCTGGTTTTGTACAGGTTCCCAGGATCTTTACGGGGATGAGGTTCTTGCTCATGTTGCGGAACATGCGAAAGAGATAGTTGATGACTTTAATAAGTCGGGACTTCTTCCCTATGAAGTTGTATGGAAACCTACACTTATTACTAACGAACTGATCAGAAAGACTTTTAATGAAGCCAATGCGGATGAGGAGTGTGCAGGCGTTATTACCTGGATGCACACATTTTCACCTGCAAAGTCATGGATACTTGGGCTTTCCGAATTCAGAAAACCTCTTCTTCATCTTCATACTCAGTACAATGAAGAGATTCCTTATGATTCTATAGACATGGACTTTATGAATGAGAATCAGGCAGCCCACGGAGATCGTGAATACGGTCATATCGTCAGCCGTATGCGAATTGAACGCAAAGTTGTTATGGGATATTGGAAGGATGAGGTAATAAAGAAGAGAATTGCCGGCTGGATGCGTACAGCGGTGGGTGTTATTGAGTCTTCACATATACGTGTTATGAGAGTAGCGGACAATATGCGAAATGTTGCCGTTACCGAAGGTGATAAGGTAGAAGCTCAGATTAAGTTTGGATGGGAGATTGATGCCTATCCCGTCAATGAGATAGAAGAATGTGTGTCTGATGTTACTGAGGCAGAGGTTAATACTTTGCTGGATGAGTATTATAGCAAATACGAGATATTGTTAGAGGGAAGAGATCCTGAGGAATTTAAGAAGCATGTTGCTGTTCAGGCACAGATAGAAATCGGATTTGAAAGATTTTTAGATGAGAAGGGATATCAGGCGATAGTTACTCATTTTGGTGACCTTGGCAAACTCAAGCAGCTTCCGGGACTTGCAATCCAGAGACTTATGGAAAAAGGCTATGGCTTTGGAGCGGAGGGCGATTGGAAAGTCGCTGCCATGGTACGTCTTATGAAGATAATGACTCAGGGCATGAAGGATGCAAAGGGTACCTCGATGTTAGAGGATTATACATATAATCTTGTAAAGGGTAAGGAAGGAATATTAGAGGCTCACATGTTGGAGATTTGTCCTTCCATTGCAGACGGACCTGTCAGCATTAAATGTCAACCGCTTTCCATGGGTAATCGCGAAGATCCGGCAAGACTTGTATTTACATCCAAAGAGGGAAGGGGAATAGCAACTTCCCTGATTGATCTTGGAAACCGCTTCCGTCTGATAATAAATGATGTCAATTGCAAGAAGGTTGAGAAGCCTATGCCGAAACTCCCTGTTGCAACTGCTTTTTGGGAGCCGTTACCTAATCTTTACACAGGTGCTGAGGCATGGATATTGGCAGGAGGCGCGCATCACACAGCATTTTCTTACGATCTCACCGCTGAACAGATGGGAGATTGGGCTTCAATGATGGGTATCGAAGCCGTATATATTGATGAGAACACCAATATCAGAGATTTCAAACGTGACTTGATGTTAGGTGAAGTATTTTACAAATAATGGTGAAAAAGGAGATAAATGATATGAAATTTTTTATTGACACAGCTAATGTAGATGATATTCGTAAGGCAAATGATATGGGAGTGATCTGTGGAGTTACAACAAACCCTTCACTTATTGCTAAAGAGGGAAGAGATTTTGGAGAAGTTATCAAGGAGATCACAACAATAGTTGACGGACCTATCTCAGGAGAAGTCAAGGCTACGACTGTTGACGCTGAAGGTATGATCAAAGAGGGGCGCGAGATTGCAGCCATTCATCCTAACATGGTAGTTAAGATTCCTATGACAGTTGAAGGTCTTAAGGCAGTCAAGGTTCTTTCGGCAGAGGGTATTAAGACAAATGTTACCCTGATCTTTTCTGCTAATCAGGCACTTCTTGCAGCCCGTGCAGGGGCAACTTATGTTTCACCCTTCCTGGGAAGGCTTGATGATATAAGTTCACCGGGTATCGAACTTATAGAAGCTATAGTTCAGATATTCGACAATTATGATATCGACACAGAGATAATTGCTGCCAGCATCAGAAATACAGTTCATGTTACGGAGTGCGCTTTGGCAGGTGCAGATATCGCAACTGTTCCCTACGGTGTAATTGAGCAGATGACGAAGCATCCGTTGACAGATCAGGGAATTGTTAAATTCCAGGCTGATTACAAAGCAGTGTTTGGTGAGTGATAATAAGGGGGAATAATAATGGATGGTAAGGCTTGGATAGAAAGTGGCAAAACCGCTATTGGTATAGAATTAGGCTCTACACGTATCAAGTCTGTTCTCGTAGGTCAGGACGGAACACCCTTGGCATCGGGAAGTCATACCTGGGAGAATCAGTATGAAAATGGTGTGTGGACCTACAGCATTGATGCAGTGTGGGATGGCTTAAAGGACAGTGTTGCCAATCTTTTAAGAGATGTAAAAGATACATATGGATTACAGCTTTCAAATGTAGGTACAATAGGATTCTCTGCAATGATGCATGGATATATGGCATTTGATGATAAGGGTGAGTTGCTGGTTCCTTTCAGAACATGGAGAAACACCATAACAGAGCAGGCTGCGGATATCCTTACAGATAGGTTCCGTTTCAACATTCCACAGAGGTGGAGCATCGCACATCTCTATCAGGCAATGCTTAACAAAGAGGAACATATATCAAAACTTGATTACCTGACAACTTTGGCAGGATACATTCATTGGAAATTGACGGGTGAGAAGGTTCTCGGTATTGGGGACGCCTCCGGAATGTTTCCCATTGACAGCGCAACCGGAGATTATAATTCTCAGATGCTTGACAGTTTCGATGAGTTGATTGCTGCAGATGGTTATAGTTGGAGAATCAGAGAAGTTTTACCTAAAGTGCTTGTGGCAGGAGAAAATGCCGGCAGGCTTACGGAGGAAGGCGCAAAGTTGCTTGATCCTTCCGGGATTATCAAGGCAGGAATAGCCGTGTGTCCTCCTGAAGGTGATGCGGGAACCGGCATGGCTGCAACCAATTCTGTAGCGGTTCGTACAGGTAATGTATCTGCAGGTACATCGGTATTTGCCATGATAGTATTGGAGAAGCCCCTTTCAGCTGTTCACAAAGAGATTGATATAGTGACCACTCCTGTAGGTGATGATGTGGCAATGGTTCACTGTAACAACTGTACATCAGATATCAATGCCTGGGCAAATATTTTTGCAGGATATTCAGAAGCAATGGGAATCCCTGTGGACATGAATAAGATATATACTACAATGTTTGAAAGTGCGCTCAAGGGAAAGGCTGATTGTGGTGGACTTGTGGGATATAATTATTTTTCAGGCGAACCGGTTACAGGTTTTTCTGAAGGCAGACCGATGCTTATCCGTACTGCCAATTCCGAGTTCTCATTTAGCAACTTTATGAGAATGCAGTTGTATTCTGCTGTCGGTGCGTTGAAATATGGTCTTGATATTCTTCTGAATGAGGAGAAAGTTCCCATTGATAAGATGTTTGGTCACGGAGGTTTCTTCAAGACCAAAGAAGTCGGTCAGCGTGTTATGGCTGCTGCCATGCATGCACCGGTATCGGTAATGGAGACGGCAGGTGAAGGAGGAGCCTGGGGAATCGCCATACTTGCGCTTTATGCGGCATTTAGAGAGTCGGGACAGACTCTGCCGGATTATCTTAATAATGTGATATTTAAAGACGGAGAGGGTATAACCATCGAACCTGACAAAGCTGAGATGGATGGCTTTGATGTATATATGAAGCGTTATGTGGAGGCATTTCCTGTGGAACAAGCAGCTGTATCTAACGTTAAAGAAGTATAATTAATTGCGAAACTGCAAAATATGCATAAAAAAGAGAAAGAGTAAATGAGAGTTTCGCAAGCCCATAATTAATCAAAAAATGGAAAGGAACGTAATATGTTAGAGAATTTAAAAGAAGAAGTGTATAAGGCTAATATGGAGCTTCCTGCCAGAGGACTTGTGACATATACCTGGGGTAATGTCAGCGGTATTGATCGTGAGACAGGGTATTTTGTAATTAAGCCAAGTGGTGTTGATTATGAGAAATTGAAACCTGAGGACATGGTTGTCATGGATCTTGAAGGCAACAAAATCGAGGGCGAATATCGTCCTTCCTCTGATACGGCAACTCATCTGGAACTGTATAAAAAATATCCTGAAATCGGCGGAGTTGTACATACTCATTCACCGGAGGCAACTTCCTGGGCTCAGGCGGGAAGAAGTATTCCTCTATACGGAACGACCCATGCAGATTATTTCTTTGGAGAGATACCCTGTGCAAGAGGTTTGACACCTGAGGAGATTGACGAAGCATATGAGAAAAATACCGGACTTGTTATAATTGAAACCTTCGAAAAAAGGGGGCTTAATCCAATGTACACTCCGGGAGTTCTCTGCGTGAACCACGGACCTTTTACCTGGGGAAAGGATGCTGCTGAAGCTGTGCACAATGCGGTTGTGTTAGAAGAGGTCGCCAAGATGGCATTCCGCACCGAACTTATTAATCCGAAGGTGAGAACAGCGCCGGATTGTATAAGAGATAAACATTTCTTCCGCAAACATGGAGAAAATGCATACTATGGTCAGAATTGAAATCTGACAATTCGATAACTATTGGGTTTACTTGTAGTGAAATGTATCCTCTTTGCCGGATAGACCGGTAAAGAGGATATTTTTGAATATCATATTGTGTATAAGTGCCTGTTATCGTATAATTGTGATATTAAAATATTTTTAGATGAGTAATGTCCTGCGGACATTGGTTTTGCATCAACCTTAGAGGAACGGGGAAACCTATGCAGATATATGACATGATAGAGATATGATGGATCATAGATGATTCAGGAGGGAGAATCAGATGGGGATTTTAAGGAAGCGGATAGCTGTCTTTGTCGGGCAGGCAGATGAAAGCTATCAGAGCAGATTTATAACAGGTCTTATAGATAGGGCATTTGAATATGATATGGATGTCTGCACCTTTTCTATGTATCGCAAATATCAGGGAACTGCAGAGCGTGAAAAGGGAGAGTCTAATATTTTCTCTCTTATGAATCCTGATTTGTTTGATGGTGCGGTAATTCTTAAGGATACTATTCAGACTACAGATGCGGCGGAGAATCTGGAGAAAAGGCTTCATGAACAATTTGAAGGTCCTGTGCTCGTGATAGAAAAAGAAAGTGAATTTTACGAAAGTCTTTATGTTGACGGGTATTCTGCAATGAAGGAATTAGTGTCTCATCTTATTGAGGTGCACGGATATAGGAGACTGGCATTTCTTTCAGGCAAGAAATGGCACCGTCATTCCATACAGCGTCTCAAAGCCTTCCGTGATGCCATAAAAGAGTACGGAATTGATGTAAGGGAAGATTGGATAATCTACGGTGATTTCTGGTATAACAGTGGCGAGCAGTGCGCCGAACATCTGATTTCACTTGAAGATGAACTTCCGGAGGCGGTGGTGTGCGCTAATGATGCCATGGCAATAGGTCTTTGTGATGCATTTGCAAAGCGGGGAATTATGGTTCCTGGTGATATCGCGGTTGTGGGCTTTGATTCCACTGACGAGGGACAGACAAGTCCAAAGTCCGTTACCTCTGCTGAGATACCGGCAAGAGAATGCGGGAGTTATGCAATGGACTATATTAAATCCGGATTAGAGGGAAGTGAGCCGAAGGAGTTTGCCGTACATCCGGCAATTGTGATCGGTGAAAGCTGTGGGTGCAAGAACACTACAATTCCTGACAGAATAGTGAAAAGGGATATATGGGGTACGGATATTTCCTTAGAAGCATTTAATTCAGTCAATAATACAATGTCCGAGGACCTTATGGCTCAGACAAGTCTTACGGAGTATCTAAATACCATTTACTCCTATGCATATCAGATAAAGGGTGCGGAAAGTTTTCACCTTTGCCTTTGCAGTAAATGGAAGTATCTTGAGGATGATTCTTTGGATATGGCTAATCTGCATGTGAATAATAACGGATATCCTGAAAAGATGATTTATGCCATCAGATATAACAGTGACAGAAAGGACAATCAGGTAAGTATCAGCGAAGAATTCGAAACTAAGGATATTTTACCGGAACTGCATACAGGCTGTGACAGACCAAGGGCTTTTTTCTTTACACCTATATTTAATGACAATGAGTGTTTCGGGTATGCAGCAGTCAATTACGGAAGTATGCCAAGAAGTTATGATGAAGTCTATCGCATGTGGACAGGGGCGGTTTCAAGGGGCTTTGAGAATATAAGAAGATATAGTTTGATTCAGACTGTGATGACACGGTTAGAGAAAATGAGAGTCAGCAAATTTGACATCGGAGATGCGGCCTACGAGAGCTTGAGTCAGGAGGAGCAGACTGATTATAAAATGGTGGGAGACATATTGGATAATAATCTGCTCACCTACCATTTTCAACCGATAGTGCGCACATCAGATGGTAATATTTTTTCTTATGAGGCGCTTATGCGAACCACATTAGACAAGTGGATATCTCCCTTAGCCATAATCAAGTATGCAGGGATGCAGGGCAGATTATCGGATGTGGAGAGAGCGACACTGTTCAATGTATTGAGAATTGTTGACGATAAAAAAGCAGAGTTTGGAAATGCCAAAGTATTCATTAACAGTATTCCGGGTGTAAAACTCTATGAAAGTGATTTTTATAAAATGGCGGAGCTGCTTGCCAAGAATTCGGATGTGGCAGTGGTAGAGCTTACGGAAGAGGCGGAACTTTCTGATGAAGACCTGCAAAGATTAAAGGGCTTCTTTAAGAAGATACATGTAGAGACGGCATTAGATGATTATGGAACCGGATATTCCAATGTAAGTAATCTGTTACGTTATATGCCAAACTATGTTAAGATCGATCGCGTGTTGTTAAGCGAGATTCAGAATAAGCCTGCCAAACAGCATTTTGTCAGAGAAATAATTGAGTTTTGCCATGACAATAACATAATGGCTTTGGCAGAGGGTGTTGAGACTACGGAAGAATTAAGGATGGTCATTCATCTCGGTGCTGATCTTATACAGGGCTTTTATACGGCAAGACCTTCTGCGGAGATAATTTCTCAAATTGATGAGAAGATAAGAACAGAGATAAAGACCTATTATCAGGAGCGACAGGACGGTGCCACAAAGCAGATTTACATTGCGGGAAAAACCAACAGGATTTCTCTTGCCACACTGGTTAAAGAAGGATGTACTGACATTGTTGTGGGACAAGATGAAATGGTTTATAAGGATATTGCCATTATAGGAACTCCTGCAATGAAGACTAATGTCCATATGCGTGTTGAGCCCGGGTACAATGGAAGAATAACTCTTGAAAATGTGTACTTCTCCAATGTTAAGAATCGTCCCTGTATTGAAATAGGAGCGGGAGCTGATGTCACGCTGGTTCTTCAGGGCAATAACAAGCTTGATGGTTCGGGAATACAGGTTCCGGAGAATTCAAATCTTCTCTTGGAGGGAGACGGCAATCTTGATATTTTGTTAAATGCACCTGAGTATTACGGTATCGGTAACGGGCTTTTAGCAAGACACGGAAAACTTACCTTCGAACAGGACGGAACAATCCTCATAAATACCAGCGGTAAGGAAGGAATATGTATCGGTTCAGGTCTTGGTGGAGAAATTGAGATAAACAGAGGACATTATGTATTGAAGGTTAATGGTGATATGTGTGTCGGGATTGGAGCAACTGACGGTGATGTGGAGCTTACTCTGGATTCCTGTCTTGTCGAGGCGGATCTTGTGGCGGCAAAGGGTGTTACACTGGGCTCATTTAATGGCAAAGTTAATCTTGCCGTATACAGGAGTGCTGTGAAATGTTTCGGTGGGGGCAGAGAGTTTGCGGTATTGGGATGTGTTGACGGTGATTCCTGTGAAATTGTAATAAAAGATTCCAGTACCACTATTGATGTATGTTCGGAATACGCCACATGTATGGGCTCACTTCATGGTTCGACGAAAATCAGCACAAAATATGCCGGTGTCCGTATCGGTAACAGCGGTGAGAAAGCATTGGCTATGGGCGGCTTCAATGATAAATGCATGATAGATCTTGTGAGTACGGATACCCGGGTGGAGGTGCATAATAAGATTGACACCGATACCTATGCTAAGGAAGATAATATCAGGATATGCCGTGGCAGAAGATTATTTATGGTAAATGAGAGAGAGATTGACAGAAAGCTTCAGTATGCCAATGATTAGAACCGGCTTTTGTTCAGGAAAAGTGAATTTCGATAGTAGTGCCCTTCACCTTTTCTTCTTTTTCTTGGATTTTTTGCCGGTGTCTTCTTTGGGGTTGGTTACTTTTTTGACATTATCATTTGTTTTGTTTTTGTCGTTGCTCTTGACATTATCGTTGGCTTTGTTTTTGACATTATCCTTAGGTTTGTTGCCGGTATCGTTTTTGGTATTATCTTTTGCCTTGGTTTTCCTGTTATTTGCTGATTCTTTATCTGTTTGTTCCCGCTTGGCTTTTTTGTTGACGGCTTTTTTGTTATCTTTATCAACGGTATTATTATTACTGTTGTCAATGTCTTCATTCCGCTTCGCAACTTTGGATTTTTTGTCATTTTTCAGTACAGGTTGTATATACATGGTGAAGTAGTAGTTTTCAAGAGCCTTGTATTCTTCACTGTTGGTATCTTCTACATGTCCGTGCATTTCATCAAATCCCTGATCACCGCTGGTTCTCTTTATTATGTGTAAAGCGATGTTGGCAGCATGGGAGGCAATACGCTCAAAGGAGTTGGTGAGATCAGCCAGGGCAACTCCGCCTTCTACACCGCAATCCCCCACTTGAAGTCTGTCAACGTGATGGGATTTGATTATATCCTTCAGGTTGTTGATGGTGTGAGCCATTGGCTCAATTCGTATAGCCTTTCTTCCATCGTCCTCAGAGAAGGACTTTGTAAGCGTTTCTAAGGTATATTTTGTGGCAGACACGATGGTATCAATTTCTGCTTGTCCGGCCTCTGAAAATACTATGTTGTCGTCATGATTACTCCTTGCGGTGTAAGCTATATTCATACAGTAATCGCCTATTCGCTCGAAATCGCCTACGGAGTGTAGGATTTCGGCAACTACAAGTTTGTTGTCAGGGGTTAAATGCTTACGGTTAATGCGTATGATATATGCTGAAAGAGCAGTTTCGCATTTGTCCAGAAAACTTTCATTGTCTTCTAATGTGGTAAATGCATCTTCTTCATATTCACTGATAAGACCTGTGGAAATATTAAAGTTTTCCATGATCTTTTCACTCATCCGGTTGATTAGGTTAATACATTGGTTAAGAGCGATACCGGGAGTCTGAAGCAGTCTGTCATCAAGCTTTCTAAGTTCTTCGTCTACAGGGTTTATATCGCTGTCACCGGTTATGCGGCGGCTAATTGCCGAAACCTGGTTGCAGAAGGGGAGAAGACAAAGACTTGTAATAAGGTTAATGGCAAGATGTACATTGGCGATATCACCGCGGTTCATAACATTGGCAAGGATTGGCAGTCCGACGGTATAGTGAATACCGTATATAATAACTGCGAAGGATACTGTGCTTACTATGTTAAATAATATATAGCTTATGGAAACGCGTTTTGCCTTTTTGGAGGCACCTATGGCGCCCAAAATAATTGGCATACATTTACCTACATTCTGTCCCAATATAAATGGTAGCGCGATTCCGTAGGTTACGCTTCCGGATGCGGAAAGTGCCTGTAAAATTCCCACAGCAGCAGAAGAACTTTGAATAACTGCTGTCAATAAAATACCGGTAAGTATTCCGATAAGGGGATTGGAAAATGAAGTAAAAAGTTTTTGAAATTCGGGAGAATCCTTAAGCGGTGCAAAAACCCCCTCCATTTTAGTCATTCCGTAGAAAAGAAGTCCCAATCCGATCATGATTCCCGCCACATCAGCCATGCGCTGGTTTTTCTTCTTTTTCGTGGCAATGGTAATGAACATTCCAACGGCAAGAAGCATCGGGGCAAAGGAAGAAGGTTTTAACAGTTTGAGGATAAGGCTGCCTGAGCCGAGATCTCCAAGTCTTAATATCTGAGCTGTAAATGTGCTGCCTACGTTGGCGCCGAATACCACCGGAATTGCCTGTCCGAGTTTCATTATGCCGGCATTTACAAAACCTATCAGCATCAGGGTGGTAGCAGAGGAACTTTGAATGATACCTGTGACAATTACGCCGAGACCCCAGCCCTTGATGGCTCCCACACCTTTTCTTTTACTGGTGGTGAGGGTTTCTAATATTTTTTCCAGTCCCCCGCCGGCGAGCTTTTGCAGGGAAGAACCCATAAGGCTCATGCCGAAAAGAAAAAGCCCCACGCCGCCGAATAGATTAAGTATTGATAATATGTTCATGTTGTACTCCTTGTATGATATCCTTGATTGTGTTATGACACTTATATTATTACTATTCACAGTTACCTTATATCATATAATACATTTATAGTCAAATTTGTATATTGTATTTGTAAATAGCATAAAAAAAGTTATTCCGGGATTATTGTGATTTATGGGATTGAAATAAAAAAGTTATATACAAATATGGTATAGTAATGATAAAATAGTGATACTACTTTTTGATGGAGGCATAATCTGATATGGATACATTTAATAATGATAAAAAAATAATTACCGGGGAGAATAGTGGGAAAGTTGATAACGGTGCAGCTAAAGGGGTAATTGAAAGACAAACATATACGGGAGAAAGACCTTTGTTTCAGGCAAAGAATCTGTTGATTAAGGATACTGTGTTTGGAGAAGGTGAGTCGCCTTTGAAGCATAGTGAGAACATAGATGTCATACATACTCTTTTCAGATGGAAATATCCATTTTGGTACAGTAAGCACGTTACTGTCAGGGAGTGTACTTTATTTGAGATGGCAAGAGCCGGAATATGGTACACGGATGATATTACAGTGGAAGATACTCTAATCGAGGCACCTAAGCAATTTCGAAGATGTGATGGGATAAGGGTGAGGAATGTATCCATACCTAATGCGCAGGAGACGCTTTGGAACTGTAAGAATGTGGAGCTTATCAAGGTGACAGCTAACGGTGACTATTTTGGAATGAACTGTGAAAATGTTACCATGGATGATTTCATACTCTATGGCAATTATTGTTTCGATGGGGCTAAGAATGTGGAGGTCCGCAACTCAAGATTTCTGTCAAAGGACTGTTTCTGGAATGCGGAGAATATAACAATCTATGACTCATACATTTCCGGGGAGTATCTCGGTTGGAATTCAAAGAATGTGACCCTGGTTAATTGTACGGTGGAAAGCCTTCAGGGAATGTGTTACATAGATAATCTGGTGATGAGAAATTGTAAACTTATCAATACAACACTGGCCTTTGAGTATTCTGATGTAGATGTAGAGATTAATGGTAAGATTGACAGTGTGATTAATCCAAACAGTGGCATGATCAAAGCGGATTCCATCGGCGAGCTGATACTAGAGAAGGATAAGGTGGATATCTCGAAGACAAGAATTATAGTAAATGAATGAGATTGTAAAAAGGAGATATATATGCAATATGATTTTGATACACCGATAGACCGTCATGGTACCGGATCATATAAATGGGACATCAAACCGCATGAGCTTCCTATGTGGGTTGCCGATATGGATTTCAAAGCGGCACCGGAGATAACGGAAGCTATGAAACAGCGTTTGGAGCATGGGGTGTTTGGTTACGGAACCGTTCCGGATGAGTGGTATAACGCTTATATGAACTGGTGGAGAAAAAGACATCATTTTGAGATGGAGAAGGACTGGCTCGTCTTTTGTACAGGGGTTGTTCCTGCTATTTCTTCATGTGTGCGAAAACTTACTGAACCGGCAGAGAATGTACTGGTTCAGACTCCGGTATATAATATATTTTTTAATTCCATTCGCAACAATGGTAGAAATATTCTTGTGAGTCCTCTTAAGCTGGTTGAAACATATACAGACAGTTCGGATAGTGACAATGAAAAAGAAGATGCGCAGGATGAATCAGGCACAAAAGAGCGGTCTTTACATTATGAGATGGATTTTGAAGATTTGGAAAGAAAACTTGCCGATCCGCAGACGACCTTGATGCTTCTTTGCAATCCCCAGAATCCTTCGGGACAGATATGGGACAAGGCTGCACTGACAAGAGTCGGCGAACTTTGTGCAAAGTATAATGTAGTTGTGCTTTCTGACGAGATACATTGTGATATAACAGAGCCGGGAAGGGAGTACGTGCCCTTTGCAAGCGTATCGGAAACCTGCAGGGACAACAGCGTGACCTGTATAGCGGCGTCGAAAGCATTTAATCTGGCAGGACTTCAGAGCGCGGCAGTGATGATTCCTAATAGGAATCTTCGACATAAAGTGTGGAGAGCACTTAATACTGACGAGGTTGCCGAACCTAATTCCTTTGCGATAGCATCAACAGTGGCGGCATTTGACAGGGGTGGAGAATGGCTTGATGAACTTCGAGAATATATATCCGGTAACAGAAGATTGGTCAAAGAATACCTGAGAAAACATATTCCGGAGCTTAGCCTTATCGACGGAGCTTCGACTTATCTGTTGTGGATAGATGCAAGGGGATTGAAAGATAATATAGAGGCATTATCCAATCTTAATAACAGGCAGAGCATAGCAAATACGACTTTAGATTCAAATAACTATAGGAATTTGGCTGCATTTATCAGGGAGAAGACAGGACTTTATCTGTCCGATGGCGAGGAATACGGTACTAAAGGGTTTCTTAGGATGAATGTGGCTTGCCCGAGAAGTTATGTAGAGGATGGACTTAGGAGACTTAAGAAGGGAATTGAGTTAATCAAAATGTAGAAGTTAAAACTGCATAATATACACAAAAGATATAGAAGGGTGTTTCTTCAATTATCAGGAAATTATAAAACAAGGGGAAATAAGTATGATCAAAGCAGAAAATTTATCAATGGTGTACGGTAAGGATTTCAAGGCGGTGAACAATCTGTCTTTTGAAATCAAGCCGGGGGAGATTGTTGGTTTTGCAGGGCCTAACGGTGCAGGTAAGACTACGGTTATCAAGATGCTGACAGGAATATTAAAGCCTACGGAAGGTGTGGCAGTTATCAACGGACACGATATAGTCAAAGATCCGTTAAAGGCAAAGGAGAGTTTTGCATATGTTGCGGATAATCCGGATATTCTTCTACAGCTTACAGGAATAGAATACATTAATTATATTGCCAATCTCTACAGAGTGCCTTTGGAACAGAGAGAAAATCGAATTAATGAATTGGCAGAAAGATTTGGTATCAAAGACTCCTTGGGACTTCCTATGCGGGAATATTCCCATGGTATGCGCCAAAAGACTATGGTAATTGCCGCACTTATTCATAATCCGCCTGCATGGATATTGGATGAGCCTATGACGGGACTTGACCCGACAGCAGCATTTGAACTTAAACAGATGATGAAAGAACATGCTGCTAAGGGTAACGCTGTACTGTTCTCAACTCATGTGTTAGAGGTGGCTGAGAAACTCTGCGACAGGATCATGATTATTAACCATGGTCAAAATTTGTATCAGGGTACAGTGGAAGATCTTGAAAAACAGCATCCGGGTAAGGATTTGGAGGCGATCTTTATAGAAATGATCGGTGGAATTTCGGAGGAGAAAGCAAAGACGGAATAATAGACGGAGGTTCGTGTTATGAATTATACAGGTATCAAATCCCTGATGGATATATTCAGGAAAAATTCAGAGATGCAGCTTCCGAAAACGACCGGATACAGGATATTGGCGTTGATTGCTGCATTGGGAATTATGATTCCCTGCGTGGTTATTGTGGGTGTTATAAGTTATGTGATGACGGAAGCCCTTATTGAAGTTAACAATCCGGGAGGCGGGATGCTGTTTGAAATGCAGATTCTCTCAGCCTTTTCCATGGTGTTTGGAATAATGGTTATTTTTTCCGTGTTGTTCTTTTCTTCGGATCGTGAGCATCTTGTGACTCTTCCGATTCCTTCCCATCACCTGATGGCAGCCAAGTTCTTGTATGCGTATTTTGCAGAGAGTATCATGGAGTTTATGGTGCTTATAGCGGTGTTTATCGGCTATTTCATAGCGGTTGGAAGGAATATCGGAATAGGTATGGCAATCAATCCGGTTTCCATTATTGCGTCACTTCTTGGAACATTTATGATCCCTCTTGTACCGATGATATATTGCGCACTGTTTTCGTTGGTGCTTATGGCGGTGCTTAAGGGTGTTAAGAACGAGAAGATTTTTTACAGAATGTCAACGGTGTTTATGCTTATATTTGCAGCAATATTTCTCTATTCCCTAAGAGGACTGGGAGAAATAAATGTTGCCAATTATGTTGAATCTTTAGGTAGTGGTGATAATCTGTTTTTAAGAACCTTGAATGTTATATTTTTCCCTGTGGTATGGCTGTGTGATGCGGTAAGTGAAGGCAGTATATTATATCTTATCATTTATCTTGCCGCTAATGCTGGATTATTGTTGATATTGTTTTTTGTAGGAAAGGCGCTCTATCAGGAAGGACTCTATACGGCAGCTTCCCTGGGTTCTTCCAAGAAAGCTGATATAGACAGTAAAGATATTAAAATGGAGTCGCAGTTTATGTCCAGTCTTAAGAAAGAGCTGAGAGTTATTCTCCGTACCAGAGCGTTTTCGGGAAATACCGCATATATCAATATCTTATGGCCGGTGGGAACATTTTTCCTGTTTCATATGACAAGAGATAAAGAAAACATGGCGGCATTTATCACACATTTTGCAGAGGGCTATGACAGGGCGGAAATGATCATGCTTATGATAATAATAGCTGTAGCATTTATTGCATCAGCGCTCAATAGTCTTGCCTCCACCGCATTTACCAGAGAGGGGCAGCATCTGGCACTCATTAAATTCATTCCGGTACCATATAAGACACAGATGTACGCCAAGGCTTTTGTTAGTTTCATGTTCACATATCCCATGCTTTTGCTGACAGACATAATTATATGTGTGTTTATACATGCATCTTTCTTCAAATTTATGTTATATGCGGTGCTTATGCTGTTGGCACATATTATAGCAATAGCAGTTGGAATGTACATGGACAGCGTTTCCCCATATGTCACCTGGGATGATGAATACAGTGCACTCAGAGGAAATCTCAACACATTTTTCAATATGGCGATAATGATGGTTGTATCTGCTGTGGTCATGGTGATTGGATTGATATTATATGAACTTTTGGGATTGCCGATAATGGTTTATCAGATTGTGATGCTTATAATATTAGGAGGGGTTGCGGCGAGAATTATCTATGTAGCGCCCCGCATGATCATAGAGAATATGAAGAAGATGAGCTGATGATACAGGTACCGCGAATATACCGGAAATTAGTTATTCGGTGTACCGGCTTATGTTTTGTACTTTCAAGATTATAATTATGGAGGGTGCCATGAGCATATATACTCAGATCAAAGACAAGTTTACAATGCCTAATGCGTATCAGGACTGGAGCAGATACAGGGAGAAGGTTACCGGTCTTATTGTGGATGGCGTCGAAAGAGAAGTTGTCGGATATGAACCGGTTAAAGAGGGATTAGTCAAGACCAAAATGGTGCCGGTCTACAAAGAAGATTTATCAATAGCCATATTAGGTGCAGGCTCCTGCAGTGATTTTGATCTGGTGGAGATTGCACAGTATTTTGATAAAATTACCCTGATTGACGTTGATAAAAAATCCATGACCAAAGCGATAGAATGGATGCCGGAGATATTCAAAGAAAAGATAACACTCAAAGAAGCAAGTCTCACGGGAATAACGGATGCGGATCAGGAAAGATTCTGTGAGCACATATTGAAGAGAGTGAGTCAATATGGAAATGGTATGACAAAAGAAATGTATGTCAGATTTTTGTTAGAGGAATTATCAGTGCTTGAAAAGAAGCTATATAAGGACGAGATCAAACTTCAGGAAGACATATTACCACCTGCGGGATATGATGTTGTTGTATGTCTGGGGGTACACAGTCAATTGATGTCGCTGCTGAGTTATATGATAAATGTGCTCACGTATAATATATCCAGCCAGTTGTTCCAGGGACAAAAACCCTCTATCAAGATGGTGGTCACCAAGATAAAAGCCATGAACAGTATAGTGATACCTGTCATTAATTCCGCAATACTTAAATGTTCTAAGGAGAAGGCGGTGTTCGGATGTGAATATGATGAGATGGAACCTGTAGAAGGGGCGTATCAATGTATAATAGACCTTGTGGAGCGCAGTCTTAATATGACTGAGTATCATTTGAAATGGGAATTCAATCCTGAACAGAATGTAGTATATGACATGCTTATACAGATCATATAATAAAAACTATGGTACCAAAAATCGTACCGACAATATTGTATAATACACTTAAATGAAACGGTAAGCAGAATTGCTATAGGAGGTAAGAGTGTATGTATGATAAGGTTGGAAGTGATTATGGTTTAAGGGAACTGAGACGTTATTGTGAGTCTTCCTCGCGGCTTTTTCAAGCGATAGGTGAGAGCAGAAGGAATAGTAAGGTTTATGATGTTTTTCTGAGTGCAAAGCCTTCCGATGTCAGGGGAGATGATTTGCGTTTTATTTATACAGATGTTGATGACCTGTATAAGGTAACATCTTCATTAGGAAGTTCCGGGACGGCAGTATTTGTGGAGCTGCCCTTGAATAAAGAGAGCGGAGAATGGATATACTGTGAGGAGGCAGATGCTTCGCATATTTATAGCCGTTCAACGTTGTTGTTCTGTATTCAGAATAATGAAAAGCTGAAAGAATTGTATAGCTGTGACGGGTACAGTATGAATGAAGCCGTGAAGTGTTTGTATTTGCCGAAAGTTATATTCTTTGAGGAGCAAAAGGTTTCTGACAGCACAGATGCTCTTTTTTTGGATGTTATAGCTGTTGATAGGAAGGCTATTGATGTAATGACGCAAAGGGAACATATTAGTGATAAAGAATATGACGGGGGTATTACAGATGTGTTGCGCTCATTGTTGTCTGTTGTATGGATGAAGACCATTGATACCATCGTAATATGTAAAGAGTAGCGGATGTTACTATTCACAGTAGATATAAGTTAAGATATGTGCTTTAACATGCTTGCATGATTAAATACATATCTTAACTTATATCTATACTGTGAAGCAGGAACGAGTGTTTTTTTTGCGCCAAGGATGGCGCAATTACGAAGTTCATGATATAATGACATAATCACAAAGTCAGCATATGATGAACATAAGCAGTAATGTGAGCATTTTTAATAATAATTTATAATAGGAGGTATTTGATTATGGCAGTAGTAACGGCAACTCAGGACAATTTTGAGGCAGAGGTTCTTTCAAGTGATAAGACCGTATTAGTTGACTTCTGGGCAAGCTGGTGTGGACCCTGTAAGATGCTTTCGCCGGTGGTCGACCAGATAGCAGAAGAGAGGACAGATATCAAGGTCTGCAAACTTAATGTGGATGAGCAGCAGGATATAGCTGTTAAGTACAAAGTGATGTCAATTCCGACCCTTATAGTTTTTAAGGATGGAGCAGAGGCGGCAAGAAGTGTAGGAGTTAAGCCTAAGGAAGAGATACTCGCTTTGCTGTAGTGTTTTCTTTGTAATACATTTCATGTTCTTCGCATACATTGTAACAACAAGTGTATTGAGGATTACAGTGAAGGAGTATATCGAAGAACGTGCAATGGAGATAGGGACTTACATTATTGAGTCTAATGCAACAGTAAGACAAACTGCCAGAAAATTCGGAGTGAGTAAGAGTACGGTACACAAAGATGTTTCAGATAGACTTACCTATATTAATCCGGCCCTGGCAAAAGAAGTTAGAAAAGTTCTTGATGTCAATAAGGCAGAACGTCATATTCGTGGCGGGTTAGCAACGAAAGAAAAATATTTGCACAAGAGAGAAACAATATAAGAAAAAGACACTCCGAAATGATGTCGTGTTGTCATCGGAGTGTCTTTTTGGATATATGAATATACTTATGCACTCTTAGTTGCATGAGGTTTCTTTGCAAAGTAACGGTTGTATTGTTTTGCAACCTTATTCATATTGCGTATTACGAGGAAGTTTGCCACCAGTGGTCCGATAAGAATAAAGGTTCCAAACAACTTCCAGATAAGTGTTATGCTTGGTCCGGGTTTGATTTTGATACCAATGTCGGCACCTGTTGTCTGTATGCGGTCTGCAACATAGAAAAACCAAACCCAACGATATATTCCAAGGGTTATTATTGATAGGAATATAACAAGAAAATAATTTTTCAGCTTCTTTTCTTCCTGATTCATTTCGTTAAGGTCTTTTGTGAGTGTGAACCAGAAGTATATATTATATATTCCGAGTGTCGGGATGGTGAACAGCAATAACTTCCATAATCTGCGATCTTCTTGAATCATGCTTTACTTCCCCCTCTTATTAAGTAGTTCCATTTTAAGATCATATAAAGGCTTGGACAGATCCACATATACTTCCTGCGGATTCACAAGTCTTCTTGATTCATCCCATAATAAATCTAATTGGTTTTTACAGTATTCCCTTATCTCCATAACTTTTGGAGAAGTATATACACATTGTCCTTTTTTGAATACGGGAACTAATATTTCTTCCATATCATATGTTCCGCCTTGGATAGTAGAACGTTTCCAGGTATCTATAGGATGAAAAATCTCCAAATCTTTGCTGGTGTCATAGGTTTCATCGGTAAGAGCAATAAGGTCAGCTTTCATTTTACCCGTCTCTTTATCTATAATTCGAAATACGGTTTTATTGCCCGGGTTGGTAACCTTAACCGGATTTTCAGAAATCTTTATCTTGGCAGTAAATGTATCCTCACCGGCTTTCTTGATGGCGGCAAGTTTGTATACACCGCCGAATGCAGGGCAATCTGCGGAAGTGATCAAATTGGTACCAACTCCCCATGAGGTGATAGCGGCATTCTGTGTCTTCAGACTGTCTATAAGATATTCGTCAAGATCTGAAGATGCAGAGATTATTGCATCTGTAAAGCCTGCCTTGTCAAGCATCTTGCGTGCTTCTTTTGAAAGGTAAGCAAGATCGCCGGAATCTAAACGGATTCCGTATTTTTTAGATTTGATTCCTGCGGCTTTCATTTCCTCAAAAACCTTGATGGCGTTAGGTACACCGGATTTCAATGTATCGTAGGTGTCTACCAGGAGTATACATGCATCGGGATACATGTCTGCATATGTCTTAAATGCAGTATATTCATCAGGAAAACTCATTATCCAACTGTGAGCATGGGTTCCAAGAACGGGGATGTCGAACAACTGTCCGCATAGTACATTGGAAGTACCTATACATCCTCCAATTACAGCAGCTCTTGCACCGAGTGTACCGGCGTCAGGTCCCTGGGCGCGTCTCAATCCAAATTCCATAATACCGTCACCCCCAGCAGCGTAGCATACACGAGATGCCTTTGTGGCAATAAGGCTCTGGTGATTGAGAATATTGAGTATTGCTGTCTCTACCAACTGTGCCTCCATTATCGGAGCTACAACCTTCACAAGGGGTTCGTGAGGAAATACAATGCTTCCCTCAGGTATTGCATATATATCTCCCGTAAAGTGAAAACCTGCCAGGTATTCCAGAAACTCTTCCGAGAAAATATTAAGTCCTCTTAAGTAGTCAATATCGTCATATGAAAATGACAGATTCTTCACATAGTCAATTATCTGTTCCAGTCCTGCACATATGGCATATCCATTGCCGGATGGGTTCTTTCGGTAAAACGCATCGAATACAACGGTGTCATTGCTTTGTTCCTTAAAATATCCCTGCATCATTGTGAGTTCATATAAATCTGTAAGCAGGGTAAGATTCTGATAAGCCATAAGACAACCTCCTGATAAGAATTCGTGCTCATTTTATCACACATTTAAAAATTAGTAAATGTTGTAATTGAGTTAAATTTATGTTTCGTACAATTGAAAATTATAAAAGAATATGCTAAAATGAGCAAAGTTGTAAAAATAAGCTACAAACTATGTAATAAAAGATAGAAGGGAACTTTAATATGTACGAGAAAGTATCAACCAACTTAAATTTTGTTGAGAGAGAAGAAAAGACTCTTGATTTCTGGAAAAAGAACCGGATTTTTGAGGAATCTATCAAGGAGAAGGAGGGAAAGCCTGTCTATACATTCTATGACGGACCTCCAACAGCTAACGGTAAGCCACATATAGGACATGTGCTTACCCGTGTTATCAAGGATATGATTCCAAGATATCAGACAATGAAGGGGCATAAGATAATCCGTAAGGCAGGCTGGGACACTCATGGTCTTCCGGTAGAGCTGGAGGTTGAGAAATTACTTGGAATAGATGGAAAGGAACAGATCGAGGAGTATGGTCTTGATCCGTTTATCACAAAATGTAAAGAATCGGTTTGGAAATACAAAGGAATGTGGGAGGAATTCTCCGGCAAGGTAGGTTTCTGGGCTGATATGGATGATCCGTATGTAACTTATCACAATAGTTTTATTGAGTCAGAGTGGTGGGCTCTCAAGAAGATTTGGGACAGGGGCCTGCTCTATAAGGGATTTAAGATCGTTCCTTATTGTCCGAGATGTGGTACTCCGCTTTCATCTCATGAGGTGGCACAGGGATACAAGTCCGTTAAAGAGCGTTCGGCAATAGTCCGTTTTAAGGTTGTTGGTGAGGATGCATACTTCCTGGCGTGGACCACCACACCATGGACATTACCTTCTAACGTGGCACTTTGTGTTAATCCGGAGGAGAGATATTGCAAGGTTAAAGCTGTTGACGGATACACTTACTATATGGCAGAGGCACTTCTCGATACAGTTCTTGGTAAATTAACTGCAGTTAAAAAAGGCGAGGAAGATAAGGCTTTAAAACCTTTTGAAAATGGCAAGGCTTATGAGATACTTGAAACTTATGTGGGTACTGATTTAGAGCGTAAGGAGTACGAGCCGTTGTTCTCATGTACAGCTGAATGTGCTGCTAAGCAGAATAAGAAGGGACATTACATTACTTGTGATTACTACGTAACAATGACAGACGGTACAGGTATAGTTCATATTGCACCTGCATTTGGTGAGGATGACGCCAATGTGGGAAGAAAATACGATCTTCCATTTGTACAGTTCGTTGACGGTAAGGGTAATATGACAGAGGAGACGCCGTTTGCCGGGCTCTTTGTAAAAGATGCGGATCCCAAGGTGCTTGTCGATCTCGACAGTCGCGGACTTCTCTTCGACGCACCTAAGTTTGAGCATGACTATCCTTTCTGTTGGAGATGTGATACTCCGCTTATCTATTATGCAAGAGATACCTGGTTCATCAAGATGACTGCTGTTCGGGATGATCTGGTTGCAAATAATAACAAGGTTAACTGGATTCCTGAGTCTATAGGTAAAGGACGTTTTGGTGACTGGTTGGAAAATGTTCAGGATTGGGGACTTTCCAGAAATCGTTACTGGGGTACGCCACTTAATATATGGGAGTGTGAATGTGGCAAACGTCACGCTATCGGTTCCATTGCAGAACTTAAGGAAATGAGCGATAACTGCCCTGATGATATTGAACTTCACAGACCATATATTGATGCGGTAACTATTAAGTGCCCTGATTGTGGCAAGGAAATGCATCGTGTACCTGAGGTTATTGACTGCTGGTTTGATTCCGGCGCAATGCCATTTGCACAGTGGCATTATCCGTTTGAAAATGAGGATATCTTTAAGGAGAACTTCCCTGCTGACTTCATTTCCGAGGCGGTTGACCAGACAAGAGGATGGTTCTATTCGCTGATGGCGATTTCTACTCTGATTTTTAACGAAGCGCCGTATAAGAATGTAATTGTACTCGGTCATGTTCAGGATAAAGACGGTCAGAAGATGAGTAAGAGTAAGGGCAATGCAGTAGATCCTATGGAGGCCCTTAACCGGTATGGAGCCGATGCAATCCGTTGGTACTTCTACACCAATTCGGCACCTTGGCTGCCTAATCGTTTCCACGAGGATGCGGTTGTTGAGGGTCAGAGGAAGTTCATGGGTACACTTTGGAACACATATGCCTTCTATGTGCTCTATGCCAATATTGATGAATTTGACCCTACAAAATACAGTCTGGATTACGATAAATTGTCCGTTATGGATAAATGGCTTTTGTCAACATTAAACACTGCCGTTAAGACCTGTGATGACAATCTTGGCGCGTATAAAATTCCCGAAGCTGCCAGAGCTCTCTCAGAATTTGTTGACGATATGAGTAACTGGTATGTTCGTCGTTCGCGCGAACGTTTCTGGGCTAAGGGAATGGAGCAGGATAAGATAAATGCATACATGACTTTATATACGGCACTTGTGACAATAAGCAAGGCATCAGCTCCTATGATTCCGTTTATGACTGAGGATATTTATCAGAATCTTGTTATAAGTGTAGATAAGAGTGCTCCTAAGAGTATTCATTTGTGTGACTTCCCTGTTTGTGACGAGAAGTTCGTTGACAAGGAACTTGAGGCAGATATGGACGAAGTGCTGCACATTGTTGTTATGGGACGTGCCGCAAGAAATGCTGCTAACATCAAGAATCGTCAGCCGATTGCCAATATGTTCGTAAAGGCTAAAAAGGAACTTTCGGATTTCTATAAGGATATTATTGCTGACGAGCTTAATGTCAAAGCGGTAACGTTTAAGGATGATGTTTCAGAATTTTCATCATACTCCTTCAAACCACAGCTTAAGACGGTCGGACCTAAGTATGGTAAGCAGTTAAATGGCATCAGAGAATATCTCGGAAGTGTGGATGGCAATGCGGCAATGAACACATTGAAATCCGAAGGAGCGTTGAAATTCGAGGTGGACGGAACAGAGATTTCTCTCACAGAGGAAGATCTGTTGATAGAACTTGCGCAGTCACCTGACTATGAAACACAGGCAGATAATGTGGTAACGGTTGTGCTCGATAAGAAGCTGACACCTGAGTTGATAGAAGAAGGTTTTGTCAGAGAGATTATTTCCAAAGTACAGACAATGCGTAAGGAAGCCGGTTTCGAGGTTATGGACAAGATTACAATTTCAGTATCAGGTAATGATAAGATTGCTGATATATTGAAAAATAATCAGGAAACAATCTTTACGGATGTGCTTGCAACTGCTATTGATTATGATGGTGCCAAGGGATATACAAAGAACTGGAACATCAACGGAGAAAAGGTAGATTTTGGTGTGACGAAGAACGACTAATATGATTATGTCTAAGAAATTTATCAAACAGATAATACGCAATATATATATGCTGTTAAGTCTTGCTGTGGCATTTGGCTCGGCAATATGGCTTTGGTATTGGAATGTCGGAGTCGGTTGGGACAAGGGCTATTTTGGTGTGCGTACACTTGCAACGGTAGGAGTCCTGTATTCCATAGTGTATTTTTCGTTTTCAAAAATGTATAAGGCTCATAAAATCGGCGCTTATCATTTGGTGGAATTATCCTTTTCACAAATGCTGTCTTATGGAATCAGTGATGTAGTGCTTTTTGTCTCAGCTTTCTTCTGGTTCCATAATTTGCAGCGTATACAGACCAGATTGTTCATACTGGCATTCATTATACAGAATGTAATCATAACGTTTATTACGTTCTTCATGAACAGGCTTCATGCCAGATTTGATGAACCGCACAGGGTTGCGATTGTATACGGGGATGAGTCCTATCCGCTGCTGCTTGATAAAATGAAAGCATTCCCATATAGATATCGAATAATGGGATGTATTGATCAATATTCAGACAAGGGTGAGATGTACAAGGTTCTTAACAGATGTCAGGATATCTACCTCTACGAAGTGGATACAGATCTTCGTGAAGAACTACTGCTTTTTTGTGAGTACAGACATATAGATCTTCATTTCTCAATTAATATTCAGGATATAAATGTGCGCGGATGTGAGGTATCCACCTTCTTTGATACTCCGTTTTTGAGAAATCGAAGAACGGATGTTGTGTGGTACTATCCCATAGTTAAAAGGCTTTCGGATATTATTTTGTCTCTGATTGCCCTAATCATTGCGTCACCATTTATGATCATTACCGCTATTGCCATTAAGGTGGAGGATGGCGGAAGTATATTCTATCTGCAAAAAAGACTGACCAAGGACAAAAAGTCTTTCTATATATACAAGTTCAGAAGTATGCGTGAGAACTCCGAGAAGGGCGCAATGCTTGCAAAAGCAGGAGATAAACGTGTCACCAAAGTCGGACGGATTATCAGACGTTTCCGTATTGATGAGACGCCACAGTTATTCAACATTTTGAAGGGCGATATGACAATTGTAGGACCGAGACCTGAACGTCCTGAGATTGCCAAAGAATACGAGGAGGTTCTGCCTGAATTTGCCATGAGACTTAAGGTTAAGGCAGGGCTTACGGGTTATGCACAGGTATATGGCAAATATAATACCACACCTGAGGATAAGCTAAAGCTGGATTTGATATATATTTCACAGAGATCGGTTCTGATGGACCTAAAAATAATCTTCTATACGGTTAAGATACTGTTCCTTCCGGAGAGTACCGAGGGGGTAAGCGCAGATCAGGATACCGCTATGGCAGTTAACTATATTGATAATGAAGATGTTGAAAAGATAGGTAGAGACGATAGATAATGTATTCGTAAAATGTATTGCAATTTGCCGGACAAAAAGGGAGGTCAATGTTCATTTTTGCCGGCTATTATTGAGCTTTCAAGGTTTCGAGGCACTTGTTCAAGTGCGAAATTTGAGTTATTAAACATAAAAAGCGTAGATGACGATGTTTTGTGGTCGCACCTACGCTTTTGTTAATTATCATAAATGTTATGTATGACCATATATGCTATATATGATCAGTTGTCATCGACATCGTAATCATCATCCATATCGTGACGGTCAGACATGAATTCTCTGTTGGTAACTCTCTTGGCATCACGCTGTTTTTCGACAAGTTCTGAGAGCTGCTCTTTGACTTCCTTAGGATGTTTGATGCTTACTATATCAAAGTCTTTCATACTCTTATCTGCAGAGCAGCAATGAATCGTACCAACACCGAACATACGCTGTCCAAAGCTGCGGCTTAATGACACATCCATGATTCTGTATAATCTTACTTCATCTTCCTTCTTGTTAAGAAATCCCTGTTCAATGAATAGTCTTTCGTCTGTCATGCTGTATTTTGTAAATGAAAGGGGTAGTCCGAATAGGGTTCTCTTTCTGTCACTCCATAAATAATCCATGATATCCTCCATTTCGTTGATGAATATTAATACACATATAATACTCTAATTTTACTGCAAATTCAACTATATCAGTAAAAAATGTATGTGAATTATCCACATTTTTTCCATTGCGCATTTGGCAGACACTATGTATAATGGGATATGTTAGTGTATAAGGGAAAACAGATTGCTTACTATTAACACATTTATTGTGATTCACACATATCTATCACATTGTTAATGCTATAATAGCAGAGTTTATGTATATACAAAGGAGATGGAGGAAATTAATGAAATTACTAAATTGGGAAAGTATCAGATGCGGTATGGTATTTACACTGGTGGCGGCAATGATGGTTACCATCACTCCGGGGAATATGTCTATGGTGTCGGCAACCGCTGCTGAGACTGATAAAGGACAAAGCGTGGCTTCTGACAATGCAGCTTCCGAAACCAATACACAGACAACGGATACTCAGACATCAGCAGGCACGCAGACAACGGATACTCAGACATCAGCAGGTACACAGACAACCGGAGAACAGTCAGCGACAGCTACCCAGACATCTGACACTCAGCCAGTAAGAAATCCGGAGCTTGCATATACAGGTCTTTCACCTGCCGACTGCAAAGTATTGGTTATTGACCCGGGACATTGTAACACACATCCCGGTGCCAGAGGAAATGGATTAAAAGAAGAGGCTGTTAATCTTGATATCTCGCTGGCAATGTATGATGAATTGTTGGATTACGCAGATATAAATGCGTATCTTACGAGAGAGGACGGTGGATGTTGCAAATATCTTGTGGCGGGAAGCGACTGTCTGCATGCAAGAAGCAATTACGCATTAAAACTTGATGCGGATTTTCTAGTGAGTGTTCATATCAATGCGGGTTATTCCAGCGGTGCTTATGCGCTTGTTGCATATAATTCCGGATATCACGATGAAATCCGAAAAGAGACTCAGGCATTTGGAAAGATCGCTCTTAAAGAACTGCACAAATTAGGAATAGGTAACAGAGGCTTTTTGCTTAGAAAATCCGGCTCCGGAAACAGATATAGCAATGGCAAACTGGCAGATTATTATGCCATCGTGCGTCGGGGAGTGGTGGATCAGATTCCCGGTGTTATCATGGAGCATGGATATATAACAAGCGCCTCTGATTGTAAAAAATACTTCAAGACCAAGGCTAAGAGAAAAAAAGTGGGAGTGGCTGATGCAAAAGCTGTAATCTCATATTACAATTTGTCAAAGAAAACTGTTAAGGGATCATTTGTTGAGGAAAATGGTGCCACATATTATAAAAATGAAGCAGGTGTTAAGGTTTCCGGATGGGTCAAATCAGAAGGTTCATGGTATTATTTTGATGAGATGACAGGTGAAATGCAAAAAGGCTTCCTGACCCAGGGAGATGACACATTCTATCTCAATCCTTCAACCGGCGAGATGGTAGTGGGAGGATTTAAGAAAGATGGCAAAGAATATCTGGCTAAGGGTAACGGAACTTTAGTAAAAGGCGCTATTCACACTGATGGAATAGGAACATATCTGTATGATGAGGGCGGCAGAAAATTGAAAAAAGGTTTCCATACGATAAATGGAAAAACTTTCTATGTCGTGAATAACAGCAAGGTCGCAAGGGGACTTACCAAGATAGGTTCAAAGTACTATGGCTTTGGAACTGATAGCGGCAAAATGTTATACGGTGAACAGTCATTTGGCGGTAAGGATTACTATTTTGATCCCGATACAGGTGTAGCTGCCAAGAAAAAAATGGTTACAATTGGCGAAGAAACATATTATTTTGGCAGCAAGGCGGCGCGACAAACAGGCTGGGTCAAGTATAAGGGAGCAAAATATTATTTCGATAAATATTCCGGTGAGATGGTCAAAGGCTGGAAGAAGCTCAAGGGAAAATACTATTACTTTGATGAGGAGTCAGGCAAGATGGCTAAGAGTAAATGGATAGACAATTATTACGTTAATAAGAAGGGCGTAAGAACCAAGAAGAGATAACCATGAAAAACCGGTAATTTGTGGCTTGTATATGTGGAGTGCTGTGAATAGTAACTAAGGGTAGAGAAAATCACGAGGGTTTTAAAGAAATACTTGTGAAATCAGTGAATTTTTGGTAAAATATAAAGCGACTGTTTTACATGATTTCGATATTTTGAAGCGGTCGGAATTATGTATAAGTAATAAGGGGCGTGAGTTGCACATTTACGCGCTGTAATAAGGAGGATGAAAGTAACATGGCTAGTAGAAAGTTAGACTTTGATAAGGAGACCTTCAAAAAAGAGGTTGTTAATAATGTTAAGGCTCTTTATCGTAGAACGATTGATGAAGCTAATGATCAGCAGGTGTTCCAGGCAGTATGTTATGCTATCAAGGATACCATCATCGATCAGTGGATAGCAACACATAAAGAGTATGAGAAAAGGAATGCTAAGACAGTTTACTATCTCTCAATGGAGTTCTTGATGGGTAGAGCCCTTGGCAACAATCTTATTAACCTGACATATTATGATGAGGTTAAGGAAGCTCTTGATGAGTTAGGTTTTGATCTTAATGTAATAGAGGATCAGGAGCCGGATGCAGCACTTGGTAATGGTGGTCTTGGACGTCTTGCAGCATGTTTCCTGGATTCACTCTCTACTTTAGGTTATCCTGCTTACGGCTGTGGTATTCGTTATAGATATGGTATGTTCCGTCAGGAAATTCAGGATGGTTACCAGATTGAGAAGCCGGATGACTGGTTAAGGGACGGTAATCCATTTGAGGTTCGCCGTAACGAGTATGCCTGCGAAGTTAAGTTTGGCGGTCATGTTAAGGTTGATTACAAAGATGGAAAGAATCATTTTGTACAGGAAGGTTATTCGTCAATCCGCGCAATACCATATGATCTTCCTATAATCGGATATGGTAACAATGTTGTTAATACACTTAGAATCTGGGATGCTGAAGCTATTTCAGACTTCAACCTTGATTCTTTTGATAAAGGAGAATATCAGAAGGCTGTAGAGCAGCAGAATCTTGCCAGAACAATCGTAGAGGTTCTCTATCCTAATGATAATCACTATGCAGGTAAAGAGCTTAGATTAAAACAGCAGTATTTCTTCATCTCTGCTTCTATCCAGACAGCTCTTAAGAAATTCAAAGAGAACAATGAGGATATACATGATCTTCCCAAGAAGATTACTTTCCAGTTAAATGATACGCATCCTACAGTAACAGTTGCAGAACTTATGAGAATCTTAGTAGATGAAGAGGAACTTGAGTGGGATGATGCATGGGATATCACATGTCATACATGTGCATACACTAACCACACTATCATGTCGGAAGCGTTAGAGAAATGGCCGATTGAGTTATTCTCAAGACTTCTTCCTCGTGTATATCAGATTATCGAGGAGATTGACAGAAGATATGTTAACATGATACGTGAGAAATATCCTAACAATCCTGATAAAGTTAAGAACATGGCTATTCTTTATGATGGACAGGTTAAGATGGCACATCTTGCAATTGCAGGTTCATACTCCGTTAACGGTGTTGCTGCCCTTCATACAGAGATTCTTAAGAAACGTGAACTTAAGGACTTCTATGAGATGAGACCTGAGCAGTTCAATAATAAGACAAACGGTATTACACAGAGACGTTTCCTTCTTCATGGTAATCCTCTTCTTGCAGAATGGGTTACTTCCAAGATTGGTGACGAGTGGATTACAGATCTTCCACATATTGCTAAACTTAAAGTATATGTGGATGATGAGAAATGTCAGCAGGAGTTCATGAACATTAAGTATCAGAATAAGGTTCGTCTTGCAGCATATATTAAAGAGCATAACGGTATTGAGGTTGATCCTCGTTCTATCTTTGATGTACAGGTTAAGAGATTACATGAGTATAAGAGACAGTTGCTCAATATTCTTCATGTAATGCACCTCTACACAGAGATCAAGGAGCATCCGGAGAGAGATATCGTGCCTCGTACATTTATCTTTGGTGCCAAGGCGGCAGCAGGTTATAAGAGAGCCAAACTTACGATTAAGCTTATCAATTCGGTTGCTGATGTTATTAACAATGACGAGTCAATCAAGGGTAAGATTAAGGTCGTATTCATTGAGAACTATCGTGTTTCTAATGCGGAGCTTATATTTGCGGCAGCAGATGTTTCAGAGCAGATTTCAACGGCTTCAAGAGAGGCTTCAGGTACAGGTAACATGAAGTTCATGTTAAATGGTGCTCCTACTCTCGGAACAATGGATGGTGCCAATGTAGAGATTGTTGAAGAGGTTGGTGCTGAGAATGCATTTATTTTCGGTCTCTCGGCTGATGAGGTTATGGCATACGAGAGAGATCACAGTTATAAGCCAAGAGATATCTACAACAGCAATGCTAACGTAAGACGTGTACTTACTCAGCTTATCAATGGAACATTTAATGAAGATACCGAGTTGTTCCGTGATCTTTATGATTCATTGCTCAATGAGGATGTTTACTTCACACTTAAGGATTTTGATTCCTACTGTGAAGCTCATGATAAAGTTGATGAGGCATACAGAGATGAGAAGAGATGGGCTAAGATGGCAATGCTTAATACTGCATGTGTAGGTAAGTTCTCATCTGACCGTACAATTGAGCAGTATGCTAAGGAGATATGGAAGCTTGAAAAGGTAACTGTTAAGATGCCAAAGGCTCCTGCTAAGAAGAAAGTTTCTAAATAATTGCTCCGGATATTATCGGGCGACAAAAGCAACTATTGAAACGCCTGTCATTAAGACTGATAAGAATAATGAAGACCTCCTTCACATATAATTGTGGGGGAGGTTTTTTCATGAAAAATAAGATTAAATCAGGAATAAAAATTACAGTTGTTTTTGCTCTAATAATATTGTTATTTCCAAGTGTTACTTGTTTGCTCTATCATTTTGTTAATCCTGAATTTGGCATAGGAAAAGGCGGGAGTCGGATTGAAAATCATTACATGGGAAAGGATGTTATGATTGAAGTTTCAGGATTATATAAGAATATAGATGTGGAAGAGTATGTGGCAGGTATAATGGCAGGTGTCATTTCACCTGAATATAATATAGAAGCTTTGAAGACACAGGCGGTTCTTGTTCGTACAAACGTGCTTAAGGAGATGGAGGAGAAAAAATCCAATGATGATTCTGATATGTCCTATGAGTATCTTACGAAAGAAGACAGGGAGACTTTGTGGGGGAGAAAGAAGTATGATAAATATGAGGTGGCGATTGAAAAGGCGGTTGCGGATACTGCCGGTAAGGTTTTGAGAAAAGAGGGAAGTCTCATAATGGCGATGTACCATGAGGTGAGCATTGGAAAGACAGCTTCGGCATCGGAAATTTTAGATGAGGATATATCATATCTTCAATCTGTCGATAGCAGCAGTGACGTTGAAGCCAAGAATTATATGAATATCTATGAGTTTTCTTATGAAGATATAAGAAGGTTACAGGAAGAATATATTGAAAATGTTAATTTGACAAGTCAAAAAGATATTGAAGCAGCAGAAATGGTTGATGAAAAAAAGGATGATGAGGCAGGAGAAGATACGGTTGATGAAAAAAAGGATGATGAGACAGGAGAAGATGCGCTTGATGAAAAAAAGGATGTGAAAGCAGGAGAAGAAGTGGTCAATGAAGAAAAGGATACTAAGATAGGAGAAGAAGTGGTCAATAAAGAAAAAGATATTGAGCGAGAGGACAATGATAAGAAGGGTGGTAAGAACTCTGAGAAATTAACCGGAGATAAAATTGTCGTAGAGGTGACAGAAAGTACAGAAAACGGTTTTGTAAAAACGGCTGCGGTTGGAGCAGATACATATTCCGGAGAAGAAGTACGGGAAATGTTGGGTCTTGCATCCACTAATTATTATGTTGAGAATATTGAGGATGGAGTGAGAATAGTATGTTTAGGTAAGGGAAACTGTCTTGGGGTTTCTCAGTATGGCGCTAACCATATGGCAGATAAAGGAAGTTCCATGGAAGAAATAATTGCACATTACTATAAAGACGTCAACATAGAAGATTATAAGAATTAACAAATAGTGCTATAAAGTAGCAATATATCATCAATTGTGGTTTGTGAACTGTTGTTATTTGGAATTGACAGTGCATAAAATAATCTGATATATTGATAAATGTGACTGGATAAAATCTCTGAAGTACAAATGAGTTTAAAGGCATAGAAGGAATTATACATGAGACATAAATATTTTTTGGTTTACTTTCCATTTATGATAATAATGGGTTTCTTATCAATATGGCTGGCAAAGAGATATAATGGAGTGGCAACGATGTCCGGCTACAGGATTGATAAAATGGAAGCAGGAGCTTATGACGGTGCCAAGATAAATGATGCGTCCATTGAGGATAGGAAAACAGTTAAAAATCAGGATACTTATAATGGCACCCTTCTTAAAGATAATGGAAAGCCGTATGCTATTAAAGTCAATAAAAAAAGAAATGTTGTAACGGTATATGAGGCTGGAGAAAACGGGAATTATGACAAGCCTGTTAAGGCAATGCTATGTTCTGTTGGCGAGACAGGTAATACTCCGGAAGGTGTCTACAAATTGGGTGAGCGTTATAAATGGCGGGCTCTGTTTGGTGATTGCTTTGGACAATATGCAATAAGAATTACAGGGAATATATTGTTTCATTCCGTTCCCTATTATACAAGGGACAAGTCTGATCTCGAGGTTGAGGAATATAACAATCTGGGGAAAAGCGTGTCTGCCGGTTGCGTCAGGCTGACGGTGGTGGATGTGAAATGGATATATGACAATTGTGAAAACGGAACTCTTGTGGAGATATTTGAGAGTGACTATGAGGGTCCCATGGGAAGGCCTCAGACTCCACAGATAAAAAAGAATAAGGATGAAAACTGGGATCCGACAGACCCGGATTTAGAGAACCCCTATATGAAGGATACACCTGTAATTTTAGGCGCTTATGACAGGGTAATCAACAGATACAGCGATTTTGATATTACCGCCGGAGTTACCGCCTTAGACAGTAACGGTGAGGATATTACAAAGTATATGAAGGTGCAGGGAGTGGTTGATGGTGACACCTGCGGAGAATACCCTGTTACTTATACGGTTGCTGATATAGATGATTATGAAGATATTACAGGTGATGAAGAAAATGATGATGAAGGTGATGGAAAAGGTGAAGAAAAAGGAAAAGAGACATCGGTTTCCGTCATTTTCACAGTGAAGGACGAAGAAAGTCCGATACTTAAGGTTGATCAGGTGGTTAGCACGATATCCGTTAGTGATACTACTTCAGACGAACATCTTGTAGAACTATTAAAACAAAATGTTACAGCCTATGACGGTGAAGATGTGCTTCCGGAGGATAATATAATAGTGGATTACTCGGAATTGTTTGAGAAAACATATGGCAAATGTCACATCAAATACAGAGCTAAAGATTCGGAAGGAAATATGTCCGATGTGGTCGTTCTGACGGTTGATGTTGACTTAGAGGCTCCGACACTTACTCTTAAAAATGAATTTCAGCGGGATATAAGAAAGAACAAGATTCTTGATGACGAGTATCTGATATCGCTTGTGGAAGCAACGGATAACAGTAATAATGTTGAGGTGAGCATATCAAGACCATTGAGATTTAACGAAGATGAGCCCTATAAAGTTATGTATTACGCAAAGGATAAGGTTGGGAATATTACTACACTCAGTGTAACGTACCGGTTGAAATGAATTATAATATTTTTCTAAATATTATAATATGTGAATATTTTTACGTCTCTGTGGAAAACATATACACAGAGGTGATGAAAATGAACAATAATAATTCCACATTTTCACAAAAGATAAAGGATAACGCTTTTTATATTGCTTTGGGAGTCGGTATTCTTGCAATAATAGCTGTGATTGCGGTATATACAATGGGAAGAGATGGAGGCGCATATGAGGAGAATGAGGTCGATCTGAATCAACCGTCGGATTTCTCATCTATTCAGACAGAGACAGACCGTGATAATGTAAGGATTAACAGAGAGAGAACTGATAATCAGGGTACAAGTGGCAACAATTATACATCTGAAGAAAATCGTATGAGAAGCAACAAGGAGGCGGTAGAGAGCATTCCTGATACAAATGCTGCCCGGCAAATAGAGAAGAAAAATGTACAAGTATCTGATCGCTCAATGACAGGCGAAAATAACGAGTCCGCAGATGCTACTACAGAAGCTGTCAAACCCGATAATACTGCCGAAGATGGTGAACAGCTTCCGGTAACAGCCGATGTTGGAGAACTTAATTTTGGCAGTGATAAGACTTTGTCGTGGCCTGTAAGCGGAGAAGTTATCCTTCCATTTAGTATGGAGACAACAGTTTATTATAAGACCTTAGATCAGTATAGAACTAATCCGGGTATGCTTATTGCTGCCGGCAATGGCTCTACGGTCAAAAATGCTTATCTTGGTAAAGTGGTTAAGGTAACCAGTGATAACACCTACGGAAATCTCGTGACAATCTATCTGGGAAATGATTACAGTATAGTGTATGGTCAGCTTGATACGATATATGTCAAGGAAGGAGATTACGTCAAGGCAGGTGAGTCTGTCGGAACGATAGGCAAACCTACCGACAGTTTTGAAGAAGAGGGAAGCCACCTGTTTTTCAAGATGTTAAAGGGTGATGAACCGGTTGATCCAATGGAGTTCATGGAGTAAAATGAGATTATAAGAAGATACTATTCACAGTACTCCACATTTACAAGCCACAAATCATCTGCTTAGATAAAATTAATTATATTTTTTTTTACTGAAAACTTGACAGTATATACAACATGTTGTATAGTCATTCTTGAAAAACCGCATATTGTACAAGTAAGCGGTATAATAATGTAATATAAAGAAAATATGCGTTAAAGGAGAATGGTCATGTTAGAAAAGATGAAAGAGATTATCGCTGAGCAACTATCTGTAGATGTTAGCGAGATTGAATTAAGTTCTAATTTTAAAGAGGATTTGGGTGCTGACTCACTTGACTTGTTTGAGCTTGTTATGGCTCTTGAGGAAGAGTATGATGTGGAGATTCCTTCTGAAGAATTAGAGAATATTGCAACTGTTGAGGATGTTATCGAATATTTGAAGGCTCATGGTGTAGAGGCTTAAAATATTAACGATTCAACTAATGATTGTATGTATATAATCTTATGATAATTGTTTACCCATCTGATGTGATAATGTCAGATGGGTTTTTTAGGTTTATAGGAAATTGCGATTTCCTATAAACCTAAATTCCGCAGGATGCGCACCTCGCGGAGAAGAAGTTAATTGCTTCGCAATACCGCTCGGGCGCGCAAGAGTCGCAAGCGACTCTTTGTTTTATTTTTTGTAAATATAGAAAAAAGTAACCACCGGGATACCCGATGGTTACTTGTATAAGTGTTATTATATTATGTCGTTTGTGATTAACCCATAACTACCTCGACCTTATGTGTAGCTCCGTCGCCGAATACAGGGACTACATTGCCATCAACAGCGTTGCCGTCAACAGTCATGCTCTTAATGCCCTTGCATACGTGGTCAGGGTTAGAAACCTTAATCTCGAATGTATCGCCGCGGAACTTACGTGTAGCTGTAAGACCATCCCACTCTTTAGGAATAGAAGGATCAATCTTAAGACCGTTCCAATCAGGCTGTACACCTAAGATGTACTGAGAAATAGCTACAAAGTTCCAAGCTGCTGTACCGGTAAGCCATGAGTTCTTACCTTCTCCAAAACGTCCTGCATCCTTACCTGCAATCATCTGACCATATACATATGGCTCAGTTCTGTGAAGATCGGAAATCTCTTCATTGAAGGCAGGAGCAATCTTTGAATAGTATTCAAATGCTTTGTCACCGCGGCCTGCGTATGCCTCTGCACAGATGATCCATGCATTATTGTGGCAGAATATACCGGCATTTTCTTTGTATCCACCGGGATATGTTGAAATCTCTCCATACTTAACATAGTACTTGGTAAATGCAGGATTATTAAGAACAAGTCCATGCTTTGTATTGAGGTACTTGTCAATGGAATCAAGAGTCTTGATATCAGCACCCTGATCTTTACCAATCTCAGACATAACTGCGAATCCCTGTGGCTCGATGAAAATCTTACCTTCTTCGCATTCCTTAGAACCCATCTTCTGTCCTTCGTTATCATAAGCACGTAAGAACCACTCGCCATCAAATGCGCTGTCCATTACGTTCTTCTTCATCTTATCAATCTCAGCCTGTGCCTTAGCTGCTTCCTCATCCATTCCTTTATATTTAAGGATATCTACGAATGCAGGACCTGTATATGTAAATAATGTGGCAACCATTACAGACTCGGCTGTCTTAGAATATCCACCCTCTGCAGCGAACATTGGTGAGGTATATGTCTGGAAGCTCTCACCCGGCTGCTCAGAGTAGCATGAAAGGTTGATACAGTCATTCCAGTCAGCGCGCATTGCAAGCGGTAATCCGTGAGGACCAACATTGTTGCATACATGGTAGAAGGAAACCATCAAGTGATCAAGCATTGGCTTAGCCTTAGACTCGTCATTGTCATAAGGAACCATCTCATCAAGGATTGAGTAGTCACCGGTCTCTTTGATGTAAGCGGCTACTGAAAGGATCATCCATAATGGATCGTCTGAGAAGTCTCCACCGATATCAGAGTTACCCTTCTTAGTAAGCGGCTGATACTGATGGTAGCATCCACCATCAGGAAGCTGAGTGGAAGCAAGGTCGATAAGTCTTTCTCTTGCTCTGTCAGGAATCTGGTGAACGAATCCAAGAAGATCCTGGTTGGAATCACGGAAGCCCATTCCACGTCCGATACCTGACTCAAAATATGAAGCTGAACGAGAAAGGTTAAATGTAACCATACACTGATACTGATTCCAGATATTAACCATACGGTTAACTTTCTCGTCAGGAGTATTAACTGTATAAATGCCAAGGAGCTTGTCCCAGGTAGCCTTAAGTTCTGCAAGACCATCTGCCACCTTCTCAGGCGTGTTGAACTTCTCGATCATAGCATGTGCAACCTCTTTGTTAAGAGTCTTGCCGTCTGCTTCAAATTTCTTATCTACAGGATTCTCAGCATAACCGAGAATGAAGATTAAGTTCTTGCTCTCACCGGGCTGTAATGTAATCTCTTTGTAGTGAGAAGCGATTGGTGACCAACCATCTGCAACCGAGTTAGAAGATTTGCCTGCTTCAACTACCTGAGGCTCACCGAATCCGTTATAAAGACCTAAGAAACTCTCTCTGTCGGTATCGAATCCATCGATATCTGTATTAACTGTATAGAAAGCGTAGTGATTACGACGCTCATTATACTCTGTTCTGTGATAGATTGTTGAACCTTCAATCTCTACGCGGCCTGTGTTGAAGTTTCTCTGGAAGTTGGTTGTATCATCCTGAGCATCCCACAGACACCATTCAACGAAAGAGAAGAGCTTAAGAGTCTTAGCTGCGCTTCCTTCATTGGTGATAACAAAATTCTGAACCTCACCTGTATAATTCTGAGGAACAAAGAATGTAACCTCAGTCTTAACATCGTTCTTCTTGCCGGTAATCTTGGTATACCCCATACCATGACGACACTCATATTCGTCAAGAGTAGTCTTTACAGGTGACCATCCCGGACTCCAAACTGTCTCGCCATCCTTGATGTAGAAATAACGACCACCCATATCTACCGGTACATTGTTGTAACGATAACGGGTAATTCTACGAAGACGAGCATCCTTGTAGAAGCTGTAACCTCCTGCAGTATTGGAAATCAATGAAAAGAAATCCTGTGTTCCTAAGTAGTTGATCCATGGGTATGGAGTCTTAGGAGAAGTGATGACATACTCCTTGTTGGCATCATCGAAAAATCCAAATTTCATGTAAAAAATACCTCTCTTTCATTGTTGATATTCTGTTCTAGTCAGATACATTCATTATAGTATAAATGACGGAAAAAGACAAGAAAAAGACTTCTGAATTGTGAAATTTTTTCTGAATGTATTCGGTCGCAACTTTGTTGCTTTATTTGTGGCTGTATGCGGAGTTTCTGCTTAACAGTTTTGAAATAAGTTAGGATATGTGTTTAATCATGCAAGCATGTTAAAGCACATATCCTAACTTATATCTACTGTTAATATTAACGATTAATTATTATACACATTACAAGGTATATATGCGTTCCGTTACGGTCTTAGATTCACCGGGGGCAAGCTCTATATATCCTGTCTCTTCGGCGGGAAGGTCAAGATTAGGTGCATCGATCATCCAGCTCATGGGTTCAGGACAGTAGTAATCCTTTGTTCCGCGGTCATTCCATACGATAAAGAACTTGAAAGCATCGTCCACTTCATAGCATATACGTTTGCCGGTAGCAGTGTCGGTTATAAGAGCACCGTGGAATTGCTTGCCGTCAACTTCCATTGTATCAATCTCGTACATATCATTATTGATTGGGAACTTGATCATGTGTGCGGTACCATTTACATAGTTCTCATCATAGGCTGAAAGCTCCTTCTTATAAGGAGGGGTAGGAAGTTGTCTGAAGTCCACAGGCAGGCGCTTTACTGCCGGAAGTTTAAGACGGATGTTCTTGGCTTTACTTTTCGAGCTGTGGGGTGCCGCAAATGAGGTGTGATTGCAAACTCCATAGGGCATCTGCCTGTCTGACTGATTGGTCAGTGTGAATGAATAGTGAAGCCCGTCTTTATCCAATATGAATTCTATATCTGACTGGAATTTCACCGGATAATACTCAAAGAACAGATCCTTTTCATCATACACATATCTGGTCTTGAGAATTGCCTTGTCATCTTCAGTCTTTGTCTCAACAACTTCGTAGTTTCTTGTATGGAGAAAGCCGTGAATGAAATTCTGGAAACGTCCTTCGTTTACAGGAAACTGATATGTGGCGTCGCTTACTTTCAAAACGCCGTTTTTCAAACGGTTAGGGAGATAGAGAGTAGGCATTCCGTATGTACATGGATTGGCTGTTAACTTAGTTATAGGTTTTTTCTTGTTGTATCTAAGTATCTCCAGCTTGTTTTTGCAGTCACGTAGTCTGGCAACATTACTTCCTACAGTCGGTGCAACGATTGCAAGATATCCACCTGCTTTCATCTCGATTACCGGTGCATTGTCCAAACGTATTTCTTTACAACTTGTGTTCATTATTAGTGCTCCTTTCGCAATCACCTGATTATTAATTTTCATTTATGTTTAAGTGTATCATAATTACAATCTAAAAACAACGAAAATAAGACTTTTGTAGTGTCAAAGAATAAACGCTGAAAGCCTTACAAAAAAGCTTCCAGCGTTCTCTTAACCAATCGGAATGACAGGACTTGAACCTGCGACCTCCACATCCCTAATGTGGCGCTCTAGCCAAACTGAGCCACATCCCGATATATCATATGTGCAATGTCTTAATGTTAAGTCATTTGCAACTTACTTAAAGCATTCTACAACATTTATTCGAAAATGTCACTACCTTTTTTAAAATTTCTACAAACTTTCCTAACACTCATAAGAATAGTCGTGAACATTCGGCATTTTTTCTCCTTGTGGTTTTATAACAGGTATAGTATGATTAATCTGATATTACAGATAATATATTATTATGCGTATACTGAATATGTTGTTATATATAATGTAAGTAATCATTTTTCAATACACAGTCGGGGAGAATTCTATGCTGGAAAAAGCTATCGAAATCGCAGTTGAAGCACATAGAGGACAGATTGATAAAGCAGGGAAAATCTATATCCTGCATCCTATTCGGGTTATGCTTAGAGGGAGAAATGAAGTCGAGCAGATCGTAGGTATCCTGCATGACGTGGTAGAGGATACTCCGGTCACTTTGGACATGCTGCGGTTAGAAGGTTTTTCAGAGGAAGTATTAGATGCCATTTCCTGCATCACCAAAAATGAGGATGAAGAATACGCTGATTTTATAGACCGCGTTATTACCAATCCTCTTGCGACACAGGTGAAACTATATGATCTTGAAGATAATATGAATCGCGACCGTATACCGTTTCCGACAGAACGTGATGAGCAACGTTTCCGGAAGTATGAAAAATATCACAAGATAGTAGCGTCTAAAGTTACTGAGTACAGACTAAAAAGACTACTTTAAAGAATTATATATATCGGTGTATTCGATAAGCTAATACTCTGCACATCATCAGTTTTCTATATCTTTCCTCTCGTTATGGCACCGTCCCCATACTTGCCTCGAATCAAATCAAGTGCTTTATCCAGATTCTTCATCTTATCATGGGTTTCCATATCAAACAGATTCATCTGACGCATTCCGCTATCAGTTACCTTATTGGCAGTAACCCCTAAGAGTCTTATGGGTGAGCCGTCCCACAGTTCATCAAATAATTCACAGGCAGTCTTATAACATTCGGATGTCACATCCGTTGGTGAGAGAAGACTTCTCTGATGTCTTCTTACGACCAGATTACTGTCCTTTATCTCTACGGATAAAACCAGCGCCTGAACTTCATCCGCTCTTAATCTGGCGCATACCTTTTCGCAGAGTTTCCTTATTATTCCATATGCATCTTCAGCTAATTTAATATCATAGGCGATTGTTGTCGAGTTGCCATATCCTTTTTGTTCCTCTTCTCCACGATGCCCTAATGTATTGTCTATGCCATTGGCAAATTCATATATTACGACACCGTGGCTTTTGAAATGTGACTTTAATATTGAAAGATCGCAGGTGGCTATGTCGCCGATAGTGTGCAGACCAAGATCGTGCAATTTAACCGCGGTTGATTTTCCTACAAAGAAGAGCTCCTCCACTGGCAGCGGCCACATTTTATCCTTAATCTCTTCGGGAAACAGTGTGTGTACTCTGTCCGGTTTTTGAAAATCACTTGCCATCTTTGCCAGTAAACGATTTACGGATATTCCTATATTAACGGTAAAACCAAGTGTGTCCCGTATCTCGTCTTTCAGTTTATAAGCAAATGCTACCGGTTCTCCGTATAATTTACCCGTCCCGGTCATATCGAGAAATGCTTCATCCACAGAGCACTGTTCCACAACAGGGGCATACTTTTCAAAAATTTCCATAAGGTCTGCTGAGCGTTCGTGATAATAGCGCATATGTGGTTCATAGCATTTAAGTCCCGGACATTTTTTGAGAGCATCAACCACGGGCTCTCCGGTCTTTACCCCATATTTTTTGGCAGACATGGATTTGGCAAGAACAACACCGTGTCTTTTGCTTATATCACCACAGATGATCGCATCCGTGTATCTTATATCGTTGGTCTCGCCAAGAACAGTCTGTCGATATATGGCTTCCCAGCTTAAAAATGCATTATTAACATCTACATGAAAAAAAAGCGGGAGTGGAGTGCTCATTGTTCTGCTCCTTTCTAATGGTAATTAATATAGGCAATTGCGAAACGCTAATTTACGTTTCCTATTTTGTGCATATTATGCAGTTCCAACACAGACACGTTCTCACTCCGTTGCTCACGTAGCGGTACTAATGCACCAAAATACGGTGCATAAGTACCGACGGTCGCAAAGGGTCTGTTTATGGAATCTGTATAATATGCAC
>JAFUGT010000087.1 GCA_017469275.1 Lachnospiraceae bacterium | reverse complement strand
GTTGCATATGTATTTGTCTTAATTATGTAGCGTACATAATGGGTGTTTACAGCAATAGGTCGTAAAGGTAATAAGGCACCGCACAGATTAATGTTGCGGTGCTTTATTACTACACATGAGGAAAGGAACGGCGGATGAAGAAAGAGCAGAGTATAGAAGAGCTTGTAGTTAAAGAGGAAGAGAAGATTGCAAGAAATGATCAGGGGACGAAAGCGGTTAAGAAGGAAAGTATGAAATTTCCTGTAATATTACTGGGCGCTTTTATATATTCTGTAGGACTTAACTGTTTTTTGCGGCCGCTACATCTTTATTCCGGCGGATTTATGGGTTTTGCGCAGTTGTTTCAGGAGCTTCTTGCAAGAGCTGGTATTAACTTCGGCGGCTTTAACATATCCGGTGTTTTCTATTATCTTATGAATGTTCCGGGACTCGTTATTGCGGCAAAGAAGATGCGCAAACGTTTTATCATTAAGACGGTTTTTGCGGTTACTGCCATTACGGTCTTACTTTCAGTTATACCTATTCCGGATACATTGATACTTGAGGACAGACTGTCTAATACGATCGTGGCAGGTCTTATATGTGGTGCAGGCATCGGTATCATTTTGTGGATGGGAGCCTGTGACGGTGGGATGAATATAATAGGAATGCTTATTGTCATGTTGAAGGGAAAGGGCAGTGTCGGACAGATAAGTCTTGCTACCAATGTGGTGCTTTATGGCGTTATGCTTTTTATGTTTGATATTTCAACGGTTATTTATTCACTGATTTATTCGGTATTTAATTCAATTGCGGCAGATAAGATACACACGCAGAATATAAGCAGCCAGGTTACGGTAATTACCAAACTTAAAGATACAAAGCCTATGGAAGTGGAGGTTATGGGGCGTCTAAACAGAGGTATGACGGAGATTGATGCCAGTGGAATTTTCACAGGAGAACCGGTAAAGATGTTTCTGATATTCGTGAGCAAGTATGAGGTGAGCAGGTTGCGTGCTATTGTTAAAAGCTATGATCCAAGTGCGTTTATCGTTGAGACGGCCGGAGTTCACATAGATGGTAACTTTGTGAGGAAGTTGACATAATACGGGAATGTGTAGTAGTAAAATTTATAATATGAACAATAGGGATCATGGTTTTTATGCCATGGTTCTTTGTTTTTCGGTATTATTAATTAAATGATAAAAAATATTAACAAACCTATTGACTTATGAATGTAATGATACTATAATCAAATCAACATATGAATAATTGTTCATATGTTGATTTAAAAGTATTATATAATCAGGCTATGTCTCATAGTTATAGTATAAGAATGTGATATGCTTTGATTGTCTTAATTAAATGAGCATACAAGTTAAATGTCTAAGAAAGCGAGGATAATTTATATGAAGAAAACTTACAAGATTGATGTTGATTGCGCTAACTGTGCTAACAAGATGGAAGAGGCTGCTAAGAAAACAAAAGGCGTTAAAGATGCAACGGTCAATTTTATGACACTTAAGATGATTGTGGAGTTTGAGGATGGTACAGAACCTAAGGCAGTTATGCAGGATGTACTTAAGAATTGCAAGAAAGTTGAGGATGATTGCGAGATATTCCTATAAAATATGTTTTTGATAGTATGGTTTACAACATAATTTCATGAATAAAATGCCGGTTATTATTTGTCACAATATGAACAAGATGATAAGCGGCATTTACTGCATGATAAGTAGAAGGAGTGGGGCATGAATAAAAAACAGAAAAAGGTACTAATAAGGATTATAGTGTCAATTGCTTTGTTGACAATTATTGCAATTATTACAAGTGAAGGTATAGGAATATCAGTCCTTTCAGACAACAGAATTATGCAGCTTGTTCTATATCTTATTCCCTATTTTGTTATTGGATATGATATACTTAAGAAGGCATTTAAAGGGATTATGAACCGCCAGGTATTTGACGAGAATTTCCTGATGGCGGTTGCTACAATTGGTGCGATCTGTCTTGGTGAATATCGTGAAGGTGTAGCGGTTATGCTGTTCTATCAGATAGGAGAACTATTTCAGAGCTATGCGGTTGGAAAAAGCCGCAGGAATATAAGCGAGCTTATGGATATTCGCCCTGATTATGCCAATATAGAAGGAGAGGACGGCCTTTTGCAGGTCGATCCCGATGAGGTGGAAATAGGAACGATCATAGTTGTGTCACCGGGAGAAAAGGTTCCCATAGACGGTGTTGTAGTGGAGGGAACTGCCTCTGTCAACACCAGCGCTCTTACCGGTGAAAGTGTACCGAGAACGATTTCCGTAGATGATGAGGTTATAAGCGGCTGTATCAATATGACAGGGGTTTTGAAAATCCGTACAACTAAGGAATTTGGTGAGTCGACTGTTTCTAAGATACTTGAACTTGTGGAGAATTCAAGCTCCAAGAAATCACGTTCGGAGAATTTTATATCAAGGTTCGCTCATTATTATACACCGGCAGTTTGCTACAGTGCTCTTGCTCTGGCTGTCATTCCGCCTGTGATAAGGCTTATTATAGGTATGTCGCCGGAATTTGGTAATTGGGTATACAGAGCTTTGACATTTCTTGTTATAAGCTGTCCATGTGCATTAGTTATAAGTATTCCCTTATCATTTTTTGCAGGAATAGGTGGTGCAAGTAAAGCAGGTGTTCTTGTTAAGGGGTCCAATTACTTAGAGGCATTAGCAAGTGTTAAGCACATGGTGTTTGATAAGACCGGAACCCTTACTAAGGGTATATTCGAGGTGACTGGAATCCATCACAATGAGCTGGAAGACGAGAAGCTCCTTGAACTTTCGGCACATGCAGAGTGTTACTCAAATCATCCTATAAGTAAGAGTATAAGAACTGCATACGGAAAGACTATCGATCAGACAAGAGTGACTGATGTTGAGGAGATAAGCGGCAAAGGTGTGACCGCTAAGGTCGATGGTATGGAGATTGCCATTGGAAATTCTAAGCTGATGGAACAGATGAGTATTAAGTATGAGAATTGTCATAAGGTGGGAACCATCCTTCATGTGGCAATAAATGGCGCCTATGCCGGACATATAGTTATATCCGATGTGCTTAAAGATACTTCAAAGGAGGCAATTGCCAGACTTCACAAGATGGGAGTTAAGAAAACGATCATGCTCACCGGTGACAGCAAAAATGTGGCTGAGTATGTGGCGGCTGAGCTTGGAATCATGCATGTCAGCAGTGAACTTCTTCCCGGAGATAAGGTGGCAAAGGTTGAGGAATTACTGGATGCAAAGCCGGAGAAAGAGAAGCTGGCATTTGTGGGAGATGGAATAAATGATGCGCCGGTGCTTTCAAGAGCTGATGTAGGAATTGCCATGGGAGCTCTTGGTTCCGATGCTGCGATAGAGGCGGCAGATATCGTACTTATGGATGACGATCCGTTAAAGATAGCGAAGGCTATCGGGATATCCAAGAAATGTATGCGTATCGTATATGAGAACATTTATTTCGCCATAGGCGTTAAGCTGATTTGTCTGTTGCTTGGTGCACTTGGAATTGCTAATATGTGGCTTGCGATTTTCGCGGATGTTGGAGTTATGGTTATTGCGGTGCTAAATGCAATCAGGGCGCTGATGGTGAAGAAGATTTAAGGAGATGATAATATGAGTAAGAAGATTGATATAGGATGCGAAGTTACAGAGATTCATCCGGATCTTTTGAAGGTTGTTAATGAAACCATGCCTGAGGAGACAGAATTATATGATCTTGCGGAATTGTTCAAGGTATTCGGTGATTCCACAAGAATAAGAATTTTATTTGTGTTATTGCAGGCAGAGGTATGTGTGTGCGATCTTGCAGCACTTCTCAATATGAACCAATCAGCCATATCACACCAATTGAGGATTCTCAAGCAGAATAAGCTTGTTAAAGCCAGGCGTGAGGGCAAATCAATATTTTATTCCCTTGCGGATGATCACGTTAGAACAATAATTGCCATGGGACAGGAGCATATTGAGGAAGAAAACTGAAGTTTTCCGGTAATCAAAGCGGGGATTGTGATTTACCACAATCCCCATATTTTTCCGAAGAAATAACCGATACCGAGAATCCAGCTTGTAAATATTCCATAAAGTATGACGGGTCCTGCAATGGTAAATATCTTTACTCCGATACCAAAGACCTGACCTTCCTTTTGATATTCAATGGCCGGGGCGGCAACCGAATTGGCAAAGCCGGTTATGGGTACAAGAGCACCGGCACCGCCGAAACGTGCAATGTGGCCATAAACATTTAATCCGGTAAGAATAACACTTGTAAGTACCAAAAGCATTGATTCATAGCTTGCCGCATCTGTTTCTGATACACCTAATCGTTTCGTGAAAAACTGAAAAATAAGTTCCCCGAATACACATATGGCTCCACCTACCCAGAAGGCATTGAAGCAGTTCTTAAAGACATTGTATTTGGGTGTGACCTGCTCTACATATTCATTATATTCTTCATTGCTTATTTGTTGTTCCATGTTATAATTCCTTTCCCTTTTTGCTACATTAGGTAATTGCGAAAAGCTTTAATATGCACAAAAGAAAAAGCGTAAATGTGCGTTTCGCAATCCTCTATCTTATTATTAATAGTATGTCCTGCATTTGATATTTTATGTGTCTAATAATACTGCCTGTATCAGATTAAATAATCCCTTGCCTAGAGCAAGTGCATATATGACGTAAGGCAGTTTTGCAGCAATGTGAGTTTTTCTGGCATAGATTGGAATTGTGTTAAGGACCTCAGATAAACCACCAATAAGAAATCCGGTGTAAATGCCGCCAAACAGTCCTATTGCTATCAGTATGGTAATTCCAAGCCAAGGGACTGGGAGCGTGGGAGTATCAATTCCTATGGTGTGATAGGAAAGAAAAAACTGTACAAGGGTTGCGGTGAGTATGCCGAATATCAGGCAATTTTCGTAGGCAATGCATTTTGAAGCGGTTTTTGTCTTGGCGGCAAATTTTGAAAAAATCCCCAACATAGCAATAAATGCTACAAAAGCTGCAGCGGTTATTATTCCTGCCGATAATCCCAATATGATAATGCATATATATTTTATCGTGATCATATATTTCTCCTGCTTTTTAACTAATTCATATTTGTAATCTCCACGAAAACAATTTATTTAACCTCAATACTTTCGCGGCGTCTGCTGATATCCTTTATAACAGTAGTGCTGATATCCTTTTCATAAAGTCGCATCTGTATTTCTAATGGAGTTGGATCTTTCGTTAATTTTCTGTTTCCAATATGATTAAAGAATAATATCATGCCAAGGGTAAGACCGATACTATAGCAGAGAGATAAAAGTATAACGCCCTGTTTTGCATTTCCAAGGAAGAGCATGGAAAGATATACAAATAATTCTTTTGCACCAACATCTGTGTTATAAGCCATTATCGCATAGCCACCGCCAAAAAATGCTACAAGGCATATGAAAAATGTTGAGATAGCCTCTTTAAATTTCTCATGTTTATCTGGAATAGAGTATTCTATTATGAAGTCTTCTTCACCCAGATTATCAATTTCAATATCAGGATATTTATCCTTGATCATTTCTATTATTTTCAGTATTGAAACCACAATCTGACCGTTATTTGTGAAGGTAAAAAAATGCATTGACTTGATAGCATTTTCTATAGTCTTATTACGGCAGTATATAGTCAGAAAGTCTGAAAAGATAACTTTGGGATTGGTGACTTCGATGCATTCCGGGACTTTGAGGTAGATGGTTTCGTTCATGACAGACTCCTTTAAATTGTAATATTGGTTTAGCTGCCAAGAGTGATTGTCGGCGTTGTAACCAATATTTATTATTATTTGAAAAAATGTTTGTTTTATGTATGTTGTTTGCAAAAAGTATGGAATTGCATTTTTATTTTTGATAAAATGATAATGCTTATTTTACTGATTTAATATGGTTTTTATACGAGGTATAAACAGATGGATTATGGGAATGCGATGGTTCAATTATGTATTATGTAAACCAGTAAAAGAATCTAAAACCAGTAAAAAGTAGTAAAAGATTAGTGAATTATCAATAATAAAAAGTTGTGAAAATCGAGATACTGTGCTACTATAATCTTTTGTAATGAATAGAAATAAGCAATGTTACAATATGGTAACAGATATTTATATGATATGGAGAGGAACACTATGGACTGGCAGAAATTTGTTCATTTGTTAAAAGGACATGTGGTATATTTACAGACTCATAATTTCCCGGATCCGGATGCTTTGGCGTCAGCTTATGGAATGCAGGTTTTTTTACAGGCACATGGGGTAAAAAGTACTATATGCTATGATGGAAAGATTGACAAGTCAAGTACTAAAAAAATGCTTGATGTATTTAATATAAATGCGATTCATATAGAAGATATTCCTGATATGGAAGAACATGATTATATCGTGACAATGGATTCACAAAAATATAATTCCAATATTACGGATTTTCCTGGAGATGAGGTGGCTGCGATAGATCATCACCCTACTATGATACCCTGTTCATACAAATATAGTGATATTAGAATATGTGGGTCCTGTTGTTCAATAGTTACCGATTATTTTATTCAGAGTCAAACAACCTTAGATGTCAATACAGCAACAGCTCTTCTTTACGGACTTAAGATGGATACGGATTCATTTAACCGTGGAGTAACGGACTTTGATATTGAAATGTTCGGCTACCTTCACAAAATAGCGGACAACCAGAAAATTATCAATCTGTATCACAATAATATGGAAATTGATGATCTTCATGCGTATGGTGAAGCGATAAAGAATATTCAGATATATGAAAATATTGGTTTTGCGGCTATATCTTTTGACTGTCCTGATGCCTTAGTTGCAATGATATCTGATTTCATATTAGGTCTTGATGTGGTGGAGTTTGCGGTTGTGTATGCGGCGAGAAACGGCGGCTACAAGTTCTCAGTGCGCAATGAAACACAGTATTACCATGCAGGAACGGTAACT
>JAFUGT010000086.1 GCA_017469275.1 Lachnospiraceae bacterium | reverse complement strand
GTTTTTCTCTTGTTAGAAAAGTATTTCCGATGACAAAAGAATCTCTTGATACTTACTATGATGAACTGGGGATGACGCTTGGAGAGTCTCTTATAACTCCGACGAGAATATATGTTAAGGCACTTAAAAGTGTTAAGGAAGCAGGAATTACAATTAAGGGATGTTCACATATTACCGGTGGTGGATTCTATGAGAATATTCCAAGAATGTTGCCGGATGGAGTTTGTGCTGTTGTAGATAAGAATTCTTATGAGGTACCTGCAATATTTAAATTACTTGCTGATACAGGGAATATTGAAGAGCAGATGATGTATAATACTTATAATATGGGTGTCGGAATGGTTCTTGCAGTTGACAGTGCAGATGCAGATAAAACCATTGAGGCAATATCTAAAGCGGGTGATAAAGCCTGGATACTTGGAACTACTAAAGCCGGCGAAAAATGCTGTGAAATACGGTAGATATAATAATATAAGTAAAAGGGAATAGTTGGATGGAGACTGATGTATCTTTAAAATATAATGATTTTTTAAATAAAAACCGCATTATGGTCAATAAGTATCTGAATGCTGCGTTGTGGTTTTTTGTTATAACAGGTCCGGCTATAGCTTTGGGTATAAAAACAGGACTGTTTCAGGATATAAAATATAGTACCTGTATTAATATTTCTGTTGGCGTTGTTATATTAGCAAGTATACACTTATTTCTTTTAAAAAGTAAACCGAATTCAATAAAAACTTCATTTTTTGCAATTACCGCGCTGGATATGCTGATTGTCTATATGTCATATTCCCATGTAAGTATTTATCTGACATGGTTCCTCGTTCCTATGTTGAGTTTGATGTTTTGTGACAAGAGAATGTTTTTTAGTGCTACTGTTATTAATTATGTTTTTATGGTGGCTGTTACATTGATTACAGCTCCGTATTATGCAGAGTTAAGAATTGGATTTGATAGCAGTATGGATTATTTTGTTGATGTTATAGGCGGTTTTACTATCGAGACTATTATTATGGCTTCGGTCGGATATATTATTGTAAAATTGACTGTGAGTTATTATAAACAGTTGTTATTGCAGTATAATATGATTCTTGAAAAAGAAGAAGTTGTAAAAGAAAAAATGAATATACTTGGCTCTATGGCTGAAATATATGATAATGTTAATCTAATTGATTTCATCAATAATACAGAAATGTCCATAAGGGATTCAGAGCATAAAAAACAGGGCATTGATATGAATTCGCAGACGCATACTATTATGAATCAGCAGATTAAAAATAATGTTATGCCGGATCAATTAGAGGATTTTTTAACATTTACCAATATTAAAACTGTTAGAAAAAGACTTTCGCAAAAAAAGCTGATAAGTGCTGATTTTATTGATATGGTTTCCGGCTGGTTTCGCGCCCAGTATATTACGGTGGATTCTACATTAGACGGTATTCCTAATATGGTTATTTATACGACCAGAAATGTGGATGAAGAGAAGAGGCGTGAAGAAAATCTCGTTAGAATATCTATGACTGATGAGATGACAAGACTTTTTAATCGCCGATGCTATGACGAAGATCTTAAGGAGTTGAAGACCAAAGAACTATCTGATGATTTTGTATTGTTTTCCATAGATGTTAACGGGTTGAAGACGGTAAATGATACAAAAGGCCACGCAGCAGGAGATGAACTTATCAAGGGTGCAGCTAATTGTATTGCGCTGTCTGTAGGTAATAAAGGGAAAGTTTACAGAACAGGTGGAGATGAATTTATGGCAATAGTTCATACGGATTCTCCGGAGAATATACGTACAGATATTAACAATAAAGCTAAAGAGTGGCATGGTATGTATACGGATGAGATTACTATGTCTGTTGGTTTTGCGTTATATAAAAATAATTCAAATTTATCCGTAGATGATCTTGAGCATCTTGCAGATGAAGATATGTATAACGAAAAAGAAAAGTATTATAAGGAAAGAGGTATAGAAAGAAGACGCTAGATAGTCTTAAAGCATTTAATTTATTATAATGAATTATATGATATATCTTACAAAGAATTTATACAGAAAGGTATAAGAATGATATGTTGAAAGTTGCAGTTTTAGTGTCAGGTGGCGGTACCAATTTACAAGCTATCATTGATGCAGTAAATGATGGAAAGATAACCAATACGGAGCTCGTTGCGGTAATCAGTAACAACAAGGGCGCTTACGCTTTAGAGAGGGCAAAGAATGCAGGGATAAAGGGTATTCTTGTGTCGCCAAAGGATTACGGTACAAGAGAGGAATTTCATCAGGCACTAATTGAGACTATTGATACACTAAATGTTGACCTGATTGTACTTGCGGGATATCTTGTAGTGATTCCGCCTGAACTTATCGACAAATACGAGAATAAAATCATTAATATACATCCGTCTCTTATTCCATCATTTTGTGGAACGGGGTTCTATGGTCTGAAGGTTCATGAGGCAGCACTTGAAAGAGGTGTTAAGGTTGTAGGAGCTACAGTGCATTTTGTGGATAAAGGTACAGATACAGGACCGATTATCCTACAGAAGGCGGTTAATGTAGAGCAGGGTGATACGCCGGAGATTTTGCAACGGCGAGTGATGGAGCAGGCTGAGTGGAAGCTGTTGCCGGAGGCGATAGATCTTATCGCTAACGGTAAGGTGAAGGTATCTGATGGAAAGACGGTTATAGGATAAATATTTTTTATAGGAGGATATAAGAAATGAAGGTACTTATTATAGGTAGTGGTGGAAGAGAGCATGCAATCGCATACTGTGTTTCAAAGAGCAAAAGAGTGGATGAGATATACTGTGCTCCCGGAAATGCGGGAATTGCTGAGTTAGCGGAATGTGTTAATATTCCTGTTATGGATTTTGACAAGCAGGTTGATTTTGCCAAGGAAACCGGTATTGACTTTGTAATTGTCGGACCTGATGATCCATTAGTTGCCGGATGTGTTGATGCGTTTGAAAAGGCAGGGATCAAGGTATTCGGACCAAGAAGTAATGCAGCTATTATAGAGGGGTCTAAGGCTTTTTCAAAGGATTTGATGAAGAAGTATGATATTCCGACAGCGGCTTATGAGAATTTTGATAATGCAGAGGATGCACTTGCATATCTTGAGACGGCTGATTTCCCGATCGTTCTTAAGGCAGACGGACTTGCGCTTGGTAAGGGTGTGCTTATATGCAAGGACTTGGAAGAGGCAAAAGCAGGTGTAAAAGAGATAATGCTTGATAAGCATTTTGGTGATGCAGGTAATCGTATGGTTATTGAGGAGTTTATGACAGGACGGGAAGTATCTGTGCTTGCATTCTGCGATGGTACTACAATTAAGACTATGACCTCAGCTCAGGATCACAAGCGCGCCAAAGACGGAGATCAGGGACTTAATACGGGAGGTATGGGGACATTTTCACCAAGTCCTTTCTATACAGACGAGATTGCAGCATTTTGTCAAAAGGAGATATATGATAAGACAATGGCTGCCATGAAGGCTGAGGGCAGAGATTTTGTCGGCGTACTGTTCACCGGTCTTATGCTTACGGAAAAAGGTCCTAAGGTGTTGGAATTTAATGCCAGATTTGGAGATCCTGAGGCGCAGGTAGTACTGCCGAGAATGAAGAATGACATTATTGATGTTATGGAAGCGTGTGTTGACGGAAGACTTGATGAGATAGATCTACAGTTTGAAGATAACGCGGCAGTGTGTGTAGTGCTTGCTTCAGATGGATACCCGGTTTCTTATGAGAAGGGATTTGAGATCAAAGGGTTGGATAACTTTGAAGATAAGGAAGGTTACTATGTATTCCATGCAGGAACAAAGTTTGCAGGTCAGAAAGTTGTAACCAATGGAGGTCGTGTACTTGGTGTTACTGCCAAGGGTGCTGATCTCAAGGAGGCAAGGGCTAATGCTTACGAGGCAACTAAACTTATAGAATTTGATAACAAGTATATGAGAAATGATATTGGTAAGGCTATTGATGAGGCCTAAATAAGAATTCTGTAGGTGGTAAATGTGCGGTTTGGCTATGTTTTTAGTGTAATATTAATTGCCTTACAGTGTAGCTTAAGACAGGCATCATATAGTTTATGAAAATAAGATGAGCATAATGTAACGGAATGGAGAATGCAATGAGTCATAATTATACCAAGAGCGCTAATAACGCTTTAAAGTATTCAAAGAAAATTGCACTGGAGTTAAAACAGGAGTATGTGGGGAGCGAGCATTTGCTTCTTGGACTTCTTAAGGAAAGAACGGGAATTGCATATGCAGTTCTAACCAAAAACGGAGTAGAGGATAGCAGACTTGAAGCGTTGACTAATCAGCTTATGATGGATCACACTAATGTTGCGCTTGCCAATAAAGCTGAATTTTCTAAGAGATGTCAGGATATTCTGGAGATGGCTGCTGATGAGGCGAAGTATTATAAGGCTTCACAAATAGGTACGGAGCATTTGCTGATTGCGATAATTAAGCATCCGGATAGTGTGGCATTTCGTTTACTTACGGCTATGAATATTTCTGTAACCAAATTATACAGTGATATTCTTGAAGCTATGGGTATAAATCAGTCGCAGGCAAAGATGGAAATTAATAAACTTAAATCCAAAGATAAAAAGGGGAAATCCAATACTCCTACACTTGATCAGTATTCTAGAGATTTTACCAAGTTGGCGGCAGAGGGGAAATTGGATCCGGTCGTTGGTAGAAATGAGGAAATGTCAAGAGTTATACAGATTCTCAGTAGAAGAATGAAGAATAACCCATGCCTTGTAGGTGAACCGGGAGTTGGTAAAACGGCTATAGTTGAAGGACTTGCACAGATGATCATTTCCGGAGATGTTCCGGAGACAGTTAAAGAAAAACGTCTTCTTTCCCTTGATATGTCGGGGATGGTTGCAGGATCAAAATACCGGGGTGAGTTCGAGGAAAGAATTAAAAAACTTATATCCGAGGTTACAACCGCAGGTAATGTTATATTGTTTGTAGATGAACTTCATACTATAATCGGAGCAGGTGGAGCAGAGGGGGCTATTGATGCTTCTAATATATTGAAGCCGGCACTTTCGAGAGGGGAGCTGCAGATGATAGGAGCTACCACTACCGCTGAATACCGCAAGTATGTGGAAAAAGATGCTGCTTTGGAGCGTCGTTTTCAGCCTGTGACAGTTCATGAGCCGACCAAAGAAGAGGCTTACGAGATATTAAAAGGCTTGCGGCCTAAATATGAATATCATCATGGGATAGAGATAAGCGATGAGGCATTGAAAGCATGTGTTGATTTGTCTACAAGATATCTTAATGACAGATTTCTTCCGGATAAAGCAATCGATCTTATGGATGAGGCTGCTGCTAAGAAAAGACTTTCCGTATATAAGGTATCTCCTCAGATGAAGGAGGTCGAGAAAGAACTCAAGACGTTAAATGATGAACTGGATCAATCATTTATGGCAAATGATTTTGAAACGGCACATGAGACTAAACTTGCAATAAAATTGTTAGAAGAAAAGCAGGAAAAATTAAAGAAAAAGCATGAACATGGAATTAAGAATGAAAATATGGTTCTTAGTGATGAGGATATAGCAGTCGTAGTATCCGAATGGACCAAAATACCGGTTAGCCGTCTTCAGGAAGAGGAGAGTAAGCGGCTTTTACATCTTGAAGATGAACTTCATAAACGTGTTATAGGTCAAAATGAAGCTGTAGAAGCTATTGCCAAGGCAATCAAGCGTGGACGTGTGGGACTCAAAGATCCTAAACGTCCAATAGGATCATTTCTTTTCTTAGGACCGACCGGTGTTGGAAAGACAGAACTATCCAAGGCATTAGCGGAAGCGGTGTTTGGTGATGAAAAGAATCTGATCAGAGTCGATATGTCTGAATATATGGAAAAACACAGTGTTTCTAAGATGATTGGTTCGCCTCCCGGATATGTCGGTTTCGAGGAAGGAGGTCAATTGTCAGAGAAGGTTAGAAAAAATCCATATTCGGTTATTCTCTTTGATGAGATTGAGAAGGCGCATGTGGATATTTTCAACGTTTTGTTACAGATATTAGACGATGGACATGTGACTGATGCGCAAGGCAGAAAAGTTGATTTCAAAAATACGATAATAATAATGACAAGTAATGCCGGCGCTTCAAGGATAATGGAACCCAAGACTTTGGGGGTTATTACGGACAATTCTGAGGCGAAGGAACATGAAACCATGAAAAATGGTGTTATGGAGGAAGTGAAACGGTTATTTAAACCGGAATTTCTTAACCGTATTGATGACACAATTGTTTTCCATGCACTTACAGAAGATGAAATTAAAGAAATTGCTGATCTTCTCATGTCGCAGTTCGTAAAGCGTGTTAAGGCACAAATGGATATTGAGATCAAGTATGGCGAAGCAGTTAAAAATTATATCTTTGAAAAAGGCTATGATAAGAAATATGGCGCAAGACCGCTTAGGCGTGCAATCCAAAACGAAATAGAAGATAAGATGGCAGAGGAGAGTCTGGCAGGAAATATTTCGTCAGGAGATAAAGTAAGGATTTCAGTTGTTAAAGCAGGAGTTAAATTTAAGGTTATTAATTGAGAAATTTGATAAAATTAACAATTTGTTCAGTATTTTTTGCTGGAAAAGTGTTATAAGTTATTGTATACTATACTTAGTTGTTTTGCATCATTTAAACTACTCTATTATGATGCATAGATATTACAGGAGGATAATGAGATGGCAGTAATTGAAGAACTCATCAAAGAAGAGAAGGGCGCGTTAAGTTTTGGTAATTATGAATTGACTACCAAGACCAAATTAGACGGATTTGATTTCCAAGGTGACAAGTATAAAATTAAGACATTTAATGAAATTACGAAATTAGAACGTAATGGTTCTTTTGTATATGAATCAGTTCCGGGAACTGTTGTGCATGATTTTAAGAGCGATGATAATTCAGTTGAATTTAAAGTGGAGGGTTTAGAAGACTCTCAGATTACATTAGAGTTGGAAGCCGGTCAGGAGTATGTTGTAGTTATTGATGGTAACAGTACAGGTTCGGTAAAGACTAATTTGGGTGGAAAACTTAATCTGAGTGTGGAACTTAATCCGGGACAGATATCAGAAATTAAGATTGAAAAACTTTAATCCTTCTATCTTAGTTTGAGTATTTTATGAATTATATAAGGCGTTTGCAGAGAAATATCCGATGCTTATGGCATTATGTTATATTATTTTTGCAGACGCCTTAACTTATATAAAATGGAGGCAGGTATGGCGAAGGTTAAACAAGTGTTTTTTTGTCAGGAATGTGGATATGAATCGTCAAAATGGCTGGGACAGTGTCCCGGATGCAGGAATTGGAATACATTTGTGGAAGAAAAGGTCGTAACCGGTGTATCGAAAGGTGCAGGTAAAAGGGAACCGGTAAAACCAACGAGTATTTTGGATGTAAGTGTTACTGAAGATTCCAGAATAAGTACAGGAATGAATGAGCTTGACCGAGTGTTGGGCGGAGGAATAGTACGTGGTTCACTCACATTGGTCGGGGGAGATCCGGGAATAGGTAAATCAACTATATTGTTACAAGTCTCAAGGAATCTAACAAGTCAGGGAGTGAAAATCCTTTATGTTTCCGGAGAGGAGTCATTGCAGCAGATCAAAATAAGAGCAGACAGACTTGGTGGATTTGATAAGGATATGTTGTTGCTTTCCGAGACTAATCTCAATTCAATTGTTGAATCGGTGGAAAAAGTCAATCCGGAAGTAATGATCATTGATTCAATACAAACAATGTATCTTGACGAGGTTGGGAGTAGTGCGGGGAGTGTCTCCCAGGTCAGAGAAGTTACCGGGCAACTGATGAAAGTGGCAAAACAGATGAATATTGCCATATTTATCGTAGGGCATGTTACTAAAGAAGGAACCGTTGCAGGACCGAGAACTTTGGAACATATGGTGGATACAGTGCTTTATTTCGAAGGAGAAAAGAATGCCATATATAGAATTTTGAGAGGTGTGAAGAACCGTTTTGGTTCAACCAACGAAATAGGTGTGTTTGAGATGAAAGATTCGGGATTATATGAAGTCGATAATCCGTCAGAAGTAATGCTGTCCGGAAGACCTTTAGATGCTTCCGGTTCAGTGGTTGTTTGTTCGATGGAGGGTACCAGACCAATTCTGATAGAAATCCAGGCACTTGTTTCGGCTTCTAGTTTTAATCTTCCGCGTCGTACATCAGTAGGCGTTGATTACAACAGAGTTAATATGCTTATGGCGGTACTGGAAAAAAGGGCCGGACTAATGCTTTCGGGAAGTGATGCCTATGTCAATATCGCCGGAGGTATCAAAATAAATGAACCTGCTATTGATCTCGGCATAATAATGGCGCTGGTTTCAAGCTTTAGAAATACCCTTGTGGACCATAATACTATTATTTTTGGAGAAGTAGGTCTTTCGGGTGAAGTACGAGGTGTTTCTATGGCTGCTCACAGGGTTAAGGAAGCTGCCAAGATGGGATTCACTACATGTATGTTGCCGAAGATTAACTGTGAGGGTATAGAGATTCCCAAAGGGATGAAACTAATTGGAGTCAGTAATGTGAATGATGCATTAGATTATATTAGTTGATTATATGGTAAAATTACTAATTTTATCTTGTTTGTCATGAAATATTTGTGTATAATGATAAATATATGGCATAATTTATGCAATTTTCAGGTGATTGTGAATTGATTTATCTTTATAATCATTTTATGAATATAATGCCTGGCAATTATATGATAATGCAACGTAAGGAGGAGAGTAATATGGAAGAGAGAAAACATCCGACGGCGATACGGGGTGGTTTTACAATGTTAAAGATGTTGATATTATTTGGAATGGTTCCATTGATAGTTACATCAATTTTGCTTATGATTATAGCAACGCTTAATATGAAGAATGAGATTGAGGAGGCAACGGCTAATAAGCTCACCGCAGCCAACAAGCAGTTTAATCAGTACATTACCGACATGTATAATACTTTGGGAGAAGAGGTATTTACCGGTGATGACAAGGATTACTCGTATGTAGATAATTTTAAGGATGACAATATAGAATTTACTGTATTTATCGGTGATACAAGAGCACTTACATCTATTAAGGATGAAAGTGGTGCACGAATAGAGGGAACTAAGGCTTCGGATACGGTTATCTCGGAGTGTCTTAATGGTGGACATCATTATATGACAGATGGCGTTATTATCAATAATAAACCATATTTTGTTGATTATCTTCCGTTGAAGAATTCTGACGGTGATGTAATAGGAATGACATTTGCCGGAGAATCGGATGATACGGTTCATAAAGCTCTTTCAAGTTCGCAGAGATCAATGACTTTTGTAAGTATTCTTTTTATAATTATTTTTTCTGTTATCATTTATTTTGTTGCAAAGATAGTAAGAAAACCTATTGTCGAGATAGCTGAGGAGATGGAAATCTTTGCAAATGGAGACCTGTCTTCTGATATTGTTACCAGAAGTATTGTGACAGAGAATAAGAATATGATAGCAAGTCTAAAGTTTATGCAGTATAGTCTTCAGAATATGGTTGCCGAGATTCAAGCTGAAGCTGATGGATTGAATGAGGATATTCATTATGTGGAGAAGATGTCTGAGAGCAGTGCTGATTCGACTAATCAGATAACATCTGCCATGCATGAGCTTGCTTCAGGTGCATCAAGTATGGCGGAGAATGTTAATGAGATCAATGAACAGATGGCTGAGATGGGGAATAAAGTCGGGGAGATTGAAGATAACGTTAGTGGATTGACAGAGAATGCGCACAAGATGAGTGATGTCAGTCGTGACGCTGCGGAACATATGGCAGAGGTTATGAAGAGCAGTGAGAGTACAGTAAAGGCTGTAGGTCAGATAAATGAACAGATTCTTCTTACTAATGATTCGATAAGCAAGATCAATAATGCTATTGATCTGATTATTGAGATTGCCAGCGAGACAAATCTTCTTGCTCTTAATGCGACAATTGAAGCAGCAAGAGCAGGTGAGGCAGGGAGAGGTTTTGCTGTAGTTGCTGATAATATATCTAATCTATCTGAGCAGAGTAATGAAAGTGCAGCTACAATTAGAGAGATTGCCACGGAAATACTTCAAAATTCAAATGCGTCGGTTGACCTTGCTGATAAGATCAAGCATACTATTGAGGATGAGCAGAATGTTATCAAGGAAACTCAGAAACGATTTGATCAGTTAAATGAATCTATTAGTGAAAGTGTTTCGGAAATTGGCGTTATTAATGATAAGACCCAAGATCTTGAGAGTATAAAACAGATTCTGGTTAATCATGTTACAGATCTTTCGGCTATTAGCGAAGAAAATGCAGCTAATAATGAAGAAGTTAACGCTTCTGTCGAGACTATATCACAGAGTATGAATGATATTGTGGAACGTATGCTGGCGATGGATCGTATGTCACAAAATCTCGAAGATTCAGTGTCTCATTTCAAATAATATGCTGTTCTGTTAAGGTATTTGCAAATGGCATATACAATATATAAAGTGTTTAAATAATCGCTGCTCATTAAATTCATTAATGTGGTAGCGATTTTAGTATTTTATATATAGTTATTATAGATAACGTAAGGTTTTATAAGGTGTTTACAGGTCGTGTGTTTTTTATCGAAAAAAATAAAAAAAAGGTATTGACTTTGTTTTTTTACTGTGGTAATATTACATCTGTTGCGGCGCTGAGAGACAATCAAAAACGCATGCAACCGCTTATATTACAAAGGTTTTCCATTATACAGGAAAGACTTGAATATAAGCACATGAACCATACAAAATGAATGATGATTAAACAACGAAACAACCCTGAAATTCTTTTAAGAT
>JAFUGT010000085.1 GCA_017469275.1 Lachnospiraceae bacterium | reverse complement strand
TGCTCACGACTTGTGATGTTGAATACAACTGCTGTCTCTGAGTTAAGTCCGAGTTCTTTGTAATTCTCAACCTTAGCCTTAGAAGCATTATATACTATGAAATCAGGCTCAAAGTTAGCAAGTTCCTCTTCTGTAGGAATAATGAACATGTTCTTAACAAAATGAGCCTGCCATGCACCTTCCATAATAAAACGAACTGCCATGCGTGAATCAGCATTTGCTCCGCAGAATGCATCTACAACATAAAGCTTCTTATCAGAAAGCTCTTTCTTAGCGATTTCCTTAACTGCATCCCATGCTTCTTTGGTTGCAACATGGTTATCATTAGGATACTCCCCAGATGTCCACCATACTGTATCCTTGGAATTCTCATCCATTACGATGAATTTATCCTTAGGAGAACGTCCTGTATAGATACCTGTCATAACGTTGACAGCTCCAAGCTCTGTCTCCTGTCCTTTTTCATAACCCTCAAGTTCAGGCTTCATCTCCTCTGTGTAGAGATCCTCAAAACTTGGGTTGTACACGATTTCGGTAGTTCCTGTGATACCATACTTTGTCAAATCAATGTTTGCCATCTTTCATTTACCTCTCTTCTTATTATATTATTTCCCAAGATCCATTATTGAAACTTACTCTTATTCACAGGTCCTGAAACATCTGACTCCGCGAATAACGATGTCACTACTGTTGATGTCATGCGATAAGTTTCACCGGGGATCTTGTGTAAGTGCATCATTAGATATGTTTTCTCCCGGTCATTATTGTCGTAATGAAGCGGAAGTTCTATATAAAACCGCACAGCACTAATAGTATAATGATAAATGTATAATAAGTCAAGATAGGACTTTCCGTATTTTGATGAATTTTATCATAAAGTATTGCAAAAAATTATTATTACATATATAATGTCTTACTGATTGAAAACGCTTGTACGGCAAGCTATTTCACAAGAAAAATAGAAAAAAGGGAGTAAAGTCATGGGAAAAACAGAATCAAACTCATCCGGATGGCGCAGCAACAAATGGATTCGTGCGGCAATTCCGGCATTACTGCTTCACTGCAGTATCGGTACTGTATATTGTTGGTCAATTTTCAGTCAGGAGATTGCCGACTACATTGGATTTTCAAAGGGTGCAACCGAATGGGCATTTTCATTTGCCATTTTCTTTCTCGGTATGTCAGCAGCATTCCTTGGAAATGTAGTAGAAAAAGATATACATAAGTCTTCACTTATTGCAACAATATGTTTTGCTGCCGGAATGGCACTTACAGGTTTCTTCATTTATTATGGAGGAAATCATCAGGGAAGCCCGGTATCATTAATCGGTATCTATCTAAGTTACGGTTTCATTATGGGTATCGGTCTTGGTACAGGATATCTTTCACCGGTTAAGACCTTAATGCTTTGGTTCCAGGATCGTAAAGGTCTTGCCACAGGACTTGCAGTTGCAGGTTTTGGTGCAGCTAAAGCAATCGCATCACCTATCATGCAGAGTATGCTTGAGAACTTGGGTGAGGGTGGTATTTACAAGATGTTCTGGATTCTTGCAGCTGTATATTTCTGTATGATGTTCGTTGGACATCTTCTTCTTAAGAAACCTGACGGATGGCATGAACCTTCAGGCAAGGAAGACAAACCTTCTATTATGCAGGTTCTTAAGACAAAGCCTATGACCAATTACATTGGAATCTGGTTAATGTTCTATATCAATATCACCTGTGGTCTTGCACTTATCTCTCAGGAGAAAATGATTGTTAAGTGTATAGGTCTTGCAGCATCTGCCGGAATCATTTCAACCATCTCAGCAATATTCAATGCAGGTGGTCGTCTTGGTTTCTCAGCATGGGCTGATACAATGAAGGATCGTAATACCATATACAAATTAATATTCATTTTATCAATCGCATTTACAGCCCTTGTAATGATCACTCAGGGTATCAAGACCGGCGAAGGTAACGGACTTCTAATCTTCCTCGTACTTGCACTTATCTTCATTGTAAATGCAGGATACGGTGGTGGTTTCTCTAACGTACCGACACTTCTTTCTGACCATTACGGAATGGGAAGTATCAGTGCCATTCACGGTATAACCCTTTCAGCATGGGCGTTTGCCGGACTTACAGGTAATCAGGTGGCAACCTACATCGTTAATCATTCCGGAGAATGGATTGAACATGGAACAGACGCAGCAGGCAATATCATCAAAGTTAATCCGGTGGGATATCAGAACGTATTGTTCTTCACTATCGCACTTTACATCATTGCTTTAATCCTCTGTGTAACACTTGTAAGACCTACAGATAAGGCGCTTGAGGCTAAAGCAGCTAAGAAAGCAAAATAATCTTTATCAATAAATTCAATAAATGATATCACAAAAGGGGTTGTTCCAAAGAACAGCCCCTTTTCGTATGCGTTAACTATTCTATTCCATTATCTTTTCCACGCGTTCTATGGCATGTTTGCAATCCCAAATCTGCCAAAGAATATTGCTCAATTCCGTCGTATCTCCAAGTCCATTATAAGCTTTCTGTAAAAAAGCGCTGACATAACCGTCGCAACCGTCCATCCTACCGGCCATGCACACCATATCCCCGTAGCGCCCAAGGATGTCTTAGAAAGTGTTATGGCACCAACCACTCTTAATAACAAATCAGTAAATGTTGCCGCCATGAACTGCCCCATCTTGCTTGAGCCTCTAAGAACTCCATCTGCCACGAGCTTAGCCGGAATCACAAAGTAAAATGGTGAAAGTATTCGCAAAAAAGCAATTCCGGTCGCCATAGCAATTCCCGCTGTCTCCTGTTTTCCGGATACCATGCTAAGCCCTGTTGTGGCAGCCTTCATCACTGTATCGGCACCTGCCGGATCATTTAAAAACAGTCCCAACAGATATCTTCCTCCGAAGAAATATAGCAGGGATATGGGAAAGGCAAGGGTCCATACCATTGATAGTCCTGCTCTGAATCCGCTTTTTATCCTGTCGTATTTCTTAGCACCAATATTCTGGGCCGTATAATTCGATATTCCGTTAGCAAGTGTGGTAAAGGAAGTGATAACAAGATTGTTAAGTTTGACTGCTGCCGAATATCCGGCTATGACACCGGAGCCAAAACCATTGATGACACTCTGTATAATGATGTTACCAAAAGATACAAAACTCTGCTGCAGAGTGCTAGGTATGGCAACCTTCGCGAACTTTCTCAAAATTCTGACAGAAAACAATACCGGCTTTCCTTCAGAAGGCATCTTCTTAAGTCTTTTCCAAACTACTATTATGGATATTACACAGCTTGCCCCCTGGCAAATAAATGTAGCCCACGCCACACCGGCAACTCCCATATTGAAAGCAGTTACAAACAAAATGTCCACCGCAACATTAGCCGTAGAGGAGATGGCAAGAAATATAAATGGAGTCCTCGAATCACCCAAAGCTGAGAAAATTCCTGTAGCAATATTATAGAAAAACACAAAGGGGAGACCCCACACATAGATATCCAGATACAACTTAGAATCCGAGAATATTTCCGAAGGCGTATGTATAAGTGTTAACAACTCACCACATCCGATAATTCCGATAAGCATGAGAATAAGACAAGTCGCTCCACTGGCTATCATAGATGTATATATTGCCGTCTTCATCTTAGCATAGTCTTTTGCCCCAAAAAACTCCGACACAATTACCGAGCATCCTATATTGCAGCCGAAAGCAAAGGCAATAAATATCAAAGTAATCTCATAACTGTTACCCACAGCGGCTAACGCATTCTCACCGACCAGCTTACCCGCCACAAGACTGTCCGCAATGTTGTATAACTGCTGAAATATTATACTTCCAAAAAGCGGCAGGCAAAACTGCCACAACACCTTCTTAGGTTCGCCGACCGTCAAGTCCTTGTTCATATATAGTCACTCCTGTTCTGTATTCATTTATGTCATTTGACCCAAGGAGTGATTATACATCTATTATCTCGTTGTGTAAATACTCTCTGTAATTGTCAAAAACCCCCTCTTAAACCAATGATTGTCAGCAGTATGTAACTGCGGCTCATCAGCCTGTCAAGAGGGGGCAAGTTTAATTATATAATATTTTTATTACTGGAAAAACTCCATATCACTATTAAGCTGGTCAGATATATCCTTAAGTGACTGCGCTGCCTGTGCAAGATTATTAACCATTGCATTAAGCTCTTCCATAGATGCAGAAGTCTCTTCCGTAGCTGCCGCATTCTCTTCTGATATTGCGGAGAGAGAACTCATGGCATCCACTATCGCCATCTTGGAACTCTCACAGGTCTCAGCACTTGATGTTATTGATTCAATACCGGAAACCGAATCCTCAATTCCATCTATAAGTTTAGCGATAGTTTCGACTGTAGCATCAAGTATTTGCTTCTGATTCTCTGTTACCTCGCTGACCTCACCGGCCTTGGCAACTGCCGCATTTGATTCAGAAAGAAGTAATTCCATCTCATTCCTGATTTCATTAGCTGATGCTGTAGACTCGTCAGCAAGTTTGCCAATCTCTTCGGCAACAACCGCAAATCCCCTACCGGCATCTCCGGCTCTCGCTGCCTCAATGGATGCATTTAACGCCAACAGATTAGTCTGAGATGCAATGGAATTAATTGCTGCAACCTTTTCGCTGATTCTCTCTACAGCTTCACCGGTCGAACTGATTCTTCTTGATATCTCTTCTATTGCAACAGTCATCTTATCAGATGAATCCTTCAACATATGTAATTGTTCTGCTGAACTCTTACTGTCGGAATTCATATTCTGTGCTGTTCCCGATACGGATTCCGCATTAGTTGTAACCGCTCTGATATTATCACTTATAACACCTGTACTTTCGTTAGCACTCTGAATCTCATCTGCCTGCTGTGATGCTCCGTTAGCAATCTCTGTAACAGCATTAGAAACATTATCTGCTGTCATGGATATCTGCTCTGCAGTCTCTGCAAGACTTTCTGATGATGTGTTGACAGAGTCTGCTGACTTTCTAATGTCTGAGACTATTTCATCTAACGTATCTATTACCAGATTAGTATCCGCTACAATAATTCCTAATTCATTCCTCAAATATTCATACTTGGATATTCTTTCAAAACGTCCGTGAGCAAGAGCACTCACCGAATCGTTAATAGCCTTTAACGGATCAATAATTGATTTTGCAAATACAACTGCAACCAATGCTCCTGCTATAGCAAATATAATTCCAATAAGTACCATCAAAGTTGTCATCTTAGAAACATGTGACAGTGCAACAGATTCAACTCTGCATGAGGCAATAACCCATCCGGTAACAGGGTCTTTCTCCCATGAAACCATCCATGTATCGCCTTCCCACTTGGTCTCATAAGCACCTCTTAGTTTGTCACCTCTTGAATCGGTATAGAACGGATTACCGGACTGATCCTCCGGTTCGTTGGGATCCACTTCATGAGAGGAATGAGCTACAACCTTTCCGTCTCTGTCAACAATAACTATCTCCTGACGTTTCTCTGTAACTTCCTCGGCAATAATGTCATGAAGAACAGAAACATCATAATTTCTCTGAACTATACCAACTACTTTATCATGTCCTATATTCCATACCGGAACTACAAATGTAATGATTCCTTTACCTGTCGTCTTAGAAACATTAACATCCGATACATATATATTGCCGTCCATTCCCTGTTTGAAATACTCTCTCTCACTTACGTCTACAAGATCTCCCACAGCTCTCAACAACTGCATTCCATCTGCTCCTGTGACAACACTCGTATTACCATCGGCAAGTCTGTTATCAATTTCTTTCATCTGGGACAATACTCGTTCTTCAGGATCTCCTTCAGCACCTGACTCAATAAACTGTGCTGTTATCGGAGATTCAGCAAACCCCCTAAGTGCATTAAGATTATCGTCTATTATTGATGATATATCTGACTCCACAACAGCAGCCTGAGCGTCATTGATCTCATTGGCTGTCTTTTTGCCTTCCTTCCTGGTGTTGACTACGCTGACTATTATCGCAATAAACATTGGTACAATAACCAATGCAACCATAATAGCGATAAGTCTCGTCTTAATGCTGTTTGTAAATGATACTCTTTTCGTCTCCTGCATATTGCCTTCTCCTTTTCCAGTGTTAAAAAGTGCTGATGTGCAAGCACGAATCAGCACTCTATTATTATAACGCATTTACATTGCCTGTAAACTATAAAATATAGAGAAATTTACATGGTTTTTTCTACATTCCAACACTCATAAATGCCATAATATGCAGTAATCCTCAATATACCTGTCTGCGATATCCTGGCTCTTAAGCATATCTAACGACGCATCACCATATACTGCAAAAATAGCAGCAGCCCCCGCACGCTTTGCCGCAAGGATTCCGTTAAGAGAATCCTCACATACAATGCACTCACTGATATTCACTCCCAGTCTGTCCGCCGCCGCAAGCCACATATCCGGCTCAGGCTTTCCCGGAAGTGTTCCGTCATCATACACAATTTGCTTCCAGGTAAACCAACGTTCAAGATGGAATACGTTAAAGTACAACTCAATATTCTCCTTAGTAGCCGCCGACACTATAGCGCATTGCTTACCATCTGCTTTCAATCTATCGAGTAATTCAGGTAATCCCGGTGCAAGGGATATAGCATCAAGCTCCATGCATAACTGCCTGTATCTGCCTTCCTTTTCCTCGGCAATTTCCTTTACCAAAATATCGAAATCCCCGTTGCTGTCAACACCGGTAGACTTCAACTTCTTATCGACTTCCCTAATTTCCACAAAAAAGTGTTTCACAATATCCCTATTATTGCATCCGTATATATACTGCCTTATCTCGTCATCGGATATGTCCCTGCCAATATGCTTTGCAATCGTTTCACGCCAGGCCTTATCATGCAGTCTCCCATCAAAAAACATAGTTCCGTTGAAATCAAACAAAACTGCTTTAATGTCTTTGTATAACTCATCATTCATTTGTCTAAACATACCAATACCTGATTTTCTCCACTCTGCAGCTTCACAAAACCTAATCCCTTCTACTTATACACTAACCACATCATGTAACTCAAACCGTATCACCTTTGAAATATCCCCCGGTGATACCTCCACCTGATACCCCACCTTCCCCGCACTGAAGAAAATGGTGTCGTAATTCATGGCAGTATCATGGAACACTGTGACAAACTGTTTCTTCATTCCAATGGGTGAGCAACCGCCATGAACATATCCCGTAAGGGGAAGCAGCTCCTTTTGCTTAATCATCTCTATCGATTTCTCGCCAACCGCCTTTGCAGCTTTCTTAAGGTCAAGTTCGCTCTCCACCGGAATTACAAACACATAGTTTGTCCCGGTCTTGCCCTTTGTTACCAGAGTCTTGAAAACCTTCTTGGGATCCTCACCAAGAATCCTTGCTATCTCCTCCCCGGGTGTTGCAGCATCCTGAGTATAGGTATGTGGCGTATATTCCACCTTCTTCTGCTCCAACACGCGCATAACGTTAGTTTTCTCTTTCTTGTCCATTTCCTTAACTCCTTTGCGGTCTTGTCTCTAAATTGCGAAACACTTTTCTCTGTTTTGCCTTTGTGCATATTATTATTCAACCAGATCTTCCATATTACACGAAAGAGCTCTGCTCAATCTCAGCAATGTTGTTACCTGTGTTTTGTTAATATCCCGCTTTTTCTGCTCAAAAAGCTGTATCTGTCTTATCGAAACACCGGAGAGTTTTGCCAGCTCAGCCTGAGATAGATTACTGTTGTCGCGAAACAATCTAAGCTTTGTAACAGGATACACCTCTTCCTTTTTCTTATTCATATACTCTACAAATCTCATGATATCCGTCTCATGATAAATCGAATACATACCAAGAATATCTTTCATGCTCTTCACCGATAATATCTCACGAAAAATATCACCGCTATACCATTGATAATATGCCAATATCCATCCTGTCCAATATTCTGGAGACTTATCAACGTACATTACATCATCCATCGGTTCATATGATATACCACTTTGGTCAAGTATCATTTTCGCAAGTTCGCATCCATTCTTGCCACAAACATAGGCGGGGTTACCTGCCTCAAACTGCTTGGACACATCAGAGACAATGAACATACTTTCAAACTTATCAATATCTACCCCCATTGTATTCAAAGCATAATCAAGCACATTCCCAAGATTATTCTGTGCCGATTCCACATATAATTCATCGTAAGCGCGGATCTCCATTTTTCATACCTTCTCTCATTACATCAAGCATATATATATCACTAATGTTAGTATCAACCAATTTCGATGTTCGATACTGCATTCTTGCCTTTCTATCCCTTGATGTCTTTTTTTCATAATATTCTCTGGCATCTGCAATCTCATAACCATCAAATATAATCGCAGCAAATGCTTTTCTGCTTTTCAGAACAATCTGCTCGCCTAACTTTCCCAATCTCATCGCTTCAGACAACTGTCTTAGCGATATAACATTAGCAACAAAGTCCTGGGCAAATGAGAAATACGAATCATCCGCTCTATATCCTATAATGATATCATATGGCTCTATATCAACATAGAAATTATCCTGCAGATAATTCTTAGCTTCCTCAGAAACAGATGAATTCTGCCAGTATGTTCTATGCCTGGTCAAAACCGCCAGCCAATTAAGAATGCCATACTCCGGACCATTTAAATTAAGAATTTTCATTTTATTAATGTCTATTGAATATCTGTTGGCATAACCATCACGATTATCCGCACAGGCCCATTCCTTCGCCAGTTCAATACTTTCAGTACAATAAAAACCTCTGCCGTAATCGTTGTTGGTTCTTCCCTTTCCATATTCCGGCCGCTCAATTATCTTTTCAGAACCATGATATAATTCCATATCATCACCTCAGCACTAATTATATCGCTACTGCGATACTGTGTCAATTATTATTTCCGCTCTAATTGCCTGAACTCTTATAAAATCTTAGATTATATAGATACTCTTACTGATGAAATGCTTTACATATACTCTAGAGAAATATAATATTAATTCACCAAATTAATGGGCAGAATCATTGTGGTTCTGCCCATTACTCTATACATATTAATTATCTTGACTCCTAACCTTACCTTTATATTATGAGATGTTAAGCCTTCTTAAACTTGACATTCTTTACACCGGATTTCTTAATAAGTTTAACCGCCTTATTATATATCTTCTTATTCTTAGCATATACTGTTATGGTCGCTTTCTTCTTAATGTTCTTAAATGCTCCCTTGCCGACCTTGGTAATAGCATTGCCGTTAAGCTTGATAGTTTTTAACTTCTTATCACCGTTAAAGGCATTCTTGCCTATCGTCTTTACCTTGCTCTTAGAAAAGTCAATCGAGGTAAGAGCCTTATCACCCTTAAATGCCGCCTCGCCAATTGTTGTTATTGCACTGCCTGAGGCTGTAATCTTCTTAAGCTTTGTACAGCCTGCAAATGAGTTCTTATCTATCTTCGCAACCTTTTTACCTAATTTGACCGTAGTCAGATTCGTGGCATTTTGGAAGGCGCCTGCTCCGATTTCCTCAATGTTGTCACCAACCGTAATCTCCTTCACCGTCTTGTTGCCGAGGAGAGCTTTGTCCTCAATCTTTGTGACTTCATATACTGTTCCATCAGCTCCTGTTACTGTATCGGGTATCGTCACTGATGTTGCTTTACTTCCCTCACTCTCACCTGTATAGGCTGCCTCACCTGCATCACCTGTACCTGCGGACTTTTCCGTAACAGTATATGTTGACGTAGTGGAAGTGCTGCCGGTACTTGTATCCGTTATGGTTGTTCCCACCTCTGCCTGTGCCGGCTTTTTCGCTGCATCAAGAGCTGATTCGGCCTCTGTAGGCTCTTTGCTGCCACCGGAAGCCGATACCTTATACTTAAATACATTACCCTCTAATACTGTATTGGCACCAAGTGTATAACTACCTTTTGTTCCTGTGTATTCCGTATTATCCGCCTCAAGGTCACTCTTTGACGCATTGAATGTAAGACTTGCTCCCTCTTCACATATAACAGTAACTGCTGTATCAAATATGAGCGTATCAACCGTATTAGTTCCCTTTACCACAAGGGTCATAGGGGTTTTTCCGTATTCCTTGCCATAAAGACACAGTTCAGAAAAACCATCCCCGCTTATAACAGCATTCTCTATCGTTACAGTAGTTCCATCTAACTTGACAGTTCCCGATGAAGGTGTTGAATAATCAAGACCTTCCGGCTGTGATGAACCGCCAAATCTCTTCGCTGCAATGGCATATGTCGAAAACTTATCAGTTGCAAAGGTTACCTTTCCTCCTGATGTAACAGACACGTCCGAAAGTTTTTCGGCAACCCCATTATGCAGCCGTACCACATCATAAGCATCATAGCCTTGAAGATCAGAATCCAGTGTGACCGTTATCGTTGCCTTGTCATTTCCAAGATCCGTCAATTGCTTATCCCAAGACTCCTGCTCATTAGGTGATTTCTCCTTATCATAATTCTTCACTACCGATTCGCTTAGTGTTACATCCATATACGCATATGTTATCTCACTTGCATCTGTAACCTGAGATTCGATATTTGTCTTATCATTATCGCTTACATTCGCCGCATCTATCTCAAGTTTGGCATTACCCTGATCTATAACACCATCAGTAACAGTAAATTCCGCGCCTGAAAGCCCGGTACCCGAAGTGTCGGCATTAACCACGTTACCTGCTTCAATAAATCCTGCACACATATGACCTGCATTGGCAGGCATAATAAATGAGTATTTACCAACAGCATCATTATCATCACTTGCCGTTGTATCAATAGTCACCCCATTAATATTCAGAGTATTCTTGATATACTGATACCCTGCCCCCGGAAGAATGGTAACATTCACCGTTTCTCCTGCGGCGATCCACGCCTCAAAGTGTCCATCTTTCGGATCTTCAATGTAGTACCCCTTTTCAAATCCGTCCATAGTCATGGAGCCCTTGTCCGGATTATCAAATCCTGTACCATCGTCGATAACATATGCAACGGAATAAAGGATCGGATCCGTTGAAGTAAGGACATAATTCTTTTGCTCTGTATTCACAGTTATCTTATAGCTCTCCTCTGATGATCGATCAGCGGTAGATTCCGTAGAAACGGAAGTAGTTTTAACATATGGGCTGCCGGCATCACCTGCATCATCCATTCTATCTACCTTACCCTGCGGATAAGAAGAATAATATTTATTCTTAAGCTCCACATCCCCAAGATTACCTGTAAGGTCTATCTGTCCCTCCTGAAAGGTGGTACAGATGACATCTCTTCCCATGCTTCCTTTATCAAATATCTTATCTCCTTCTGACAAACCTGTAACAACTTTAATCTTTGCACTTGTGACATTAACATTTTCTACATTCTTGAATGCAGTATGGGCATATATGTATCCATTATTTGCCTTTCGGTCATGGAAATCATAATTACCAAAGTTGACTGTCCTGATATTTTCAAACGCCGTTGTGGCAGAATTAGCAACATCTCCTATCTTCACTATCAATGAATCCCTAAAGGAGATGCCGTTAGCAGGATTATCAGATTCGGATCCATGGATACCTGAAGAAAGAACTATCTGTCCGTAGTTTGCTTCTATATCATTACTTTCAGACTGTGAAGAAATCATATCATCATAATGATATTCACCGCTCATTCGTCCCCACATTTCAAGTCCGCTTCCCTGTGTAAGTATAATGGAATCAAACTTATTGATTCCGGCGACTTCCACAGAAATATTACCATCTATTGTCAGAGTATTTGTGGAAAAGTCACAGTTTTGAAACCGGACTCTGCCGCCATCAGCCGTAATTCACTCAATACTTTTCTCAACATTTCCATCTCTTATTATTACATCGTCACCAAGACTGATAGTATATGATGAATCCTGTGGATTCCCGCCACTGTTACCGCCATTTTTTTGGATTTCTACCATAATGGCGCTACCTGATGTATAGCTTATAACATTTCCAAGTGATATCCATTCTGCACTACCTTCTTCAAAAGACAATTTTTTGCCATTAACCCAAACACCGACATCTGCACTTTCGTCATTGGTTATCTTGAAAAAATATCCTGACAACTCACCTGATTCGTCAGTAAATGATGCTTCCGGATTAGAATGTGAACCATCAATATTAATTGGAGTAAAGATATAATCATTATCTTCCTCACTTCTTGTTCCAACCTGTATTTTCACATCTTTGTCATCCACCGTATAGATCACACTATTATCTTGTGCATTTAACTTTCCGTTACAAAATTCAAAAAAAGATGTTTTGGATTCTGCCTTCACTGCTTTGTCCGGAATCATCACCACCGAGAACACCATAACTAACATCATCAGCCATGCACTAAACCGCCTTGCTGCGGTCACGCTGCTTCTTCGCTTCATTCCTTTTCCTCCTTCTCTTCAATCTTCTGCAACACTGCTTTAATATAGTTACTAAGCTTTCTTATGAAAGTATTATATCCCCCCCGAAAGTATTATATCACCTGCCCCGCAGAAATTCACAAAGTTGCCGGATTTGTCATTTGCCAAATATGGCAACTCCTTTGCCGGATTATACTCGCTAACAAAATTAATTGCCAAATTTAATTTTACTGTTGCAATCTTTAATCATAACTTTTCACTTTTTAACGATTGCACATGAACTAAAATATATTTATAATACACATATAATCACCAACGGAAAGGATCGAGATAATGCAATTTTGTGAGCAGTTAGGCGAATACATGAAACAATATAATATCAGTGCCAAAGAGCTTTCGGATATATCGGGGCTCTCTCCTTCTGTCATCAGCCGCTACAAAAGCGGCAGACGTATTCCGGCAGCAGACAGCGAGCAGGTATCCATGCTGGCTTACGGCATTGCCCATATAGGCATATCTAGAGGAGAGGATACATTAAATGCTGATGTCATAAGAAACACTCTGTATTCATGTATTGCCGATTCCTCCGGCTACACAAAGCATCAGGCAGGCAATCTCAACATCCTGATTGAAGCCCTTAAGATCAACACCGTAGAAATGGCGAAGGCCATCAACTACGATCCTTCCTTCATATCCAGAGTGCGGAAGAATAAGCGGATTCCCTCTAATGTGGAATCATTTATACGCAAGATAAGCAGCTATGCTGCTGTCACCTATGATTCCAAAGAAGACATCCGTATCATGGCAGAATGTATGAACTGCTCCACTGATAGACTTGAAACAGTGGGAATACGGCAGCTTATGTTGGAGCAATGGCTTTCCGAAAAGAATACGGAGACCGATTCCGCCCCGATACAGCGATTTCTTTCGGAAATCGACGATTTCAACTTTGATGATTACATGAGAAAGATTCATTTTGATGATATCAGGATACCCACCAAGCCCTTCCAGCTCCCCTCCTCCAGAAATTATTACGGAGTTAAGGCAATGAAACAGGGGGAGCTTGACTTTATTAAAGCTACCGTCTTCTCGCGTTCAAGAAAACCGGTATATATGTACAGCGATATGCCTATGGAGCAATCTGGTGATATGTCAAGAGGAGATTTGAAAAGTTTTTGATATGATTTTCTGAAAAAAGGGTAACTTTAATAGACCTATTAAAAATAGGCTTTTAAAAAGAGTTATTCATTTGATGTATCCAGCGATACGCCGGA
>JAFUGT010000084.1 GCA_017469275.1 Lachnospiraceae bacterium | reverse complement strand
TATACATTAGTAAACAATTACTAAGTATCTCTTCTTATATAAGAAATTGCATGTCTGGATACTTGACATATACATATTATATCAGGTATATCTATCTTAAGTTGACGCTATTTTGACCACATTGGTGACAGGCACCAATGTGAAATGTGAAGAATGTGAAGCACCTATATTTCTCAGCCAAGCGCTTGCGATTAATCATATATTCCTTTTCCCCGACAACACTTTTTGAATTTTCTTCCACTTCCACATGGACATGGTTCATTAGCTCCAATTTTGGGATGTTTTCTTACATATGGCTGTGTATCATCTGAAAAAGGATCAAAAATATCATCTATTTCAGCAATCCCACTGCCCCACACGGGATTATATCTTGCATCATTTATTGATTCACGAATAATATCCTGATTGTAATAATTATCTTTTTGATTTTTATCTTCTGAATAATTAAGCATTTCAAAAAATTCTCCCCTGACACTTTCCGAATCGGGATTAGCTTCTACAAGTTTATACAAATCTTCAACCTCTTCATGTGTAATGGCATTTTTCAAAAACGATTCATGAAGTACCCTAAAAGCCATTATTTTGGTCGATGCTACAGATGACAGGCACATATTCTTACAGAGAATATTATCAGCTTCCTCTATTATTTTTCTTATTTCCCTCTCTTCAGCGAAATTAAACTTAAATGTTTTTAGTAATGACCATGTAAAATCCAAAGACTCATCAGATTCCGTATTATCAAATGTCATCAAATCCAGTTCTTTTTCTAGAGAATTAATCCTTTCCTCATATTCACTTCCTTCAATCTCTTCTTTATTTCTCTTCTTCTGACATATTACCGTTTCACAACCTATTCTTCTTGCATTTATCGTTTTATCCTCAGGGTACAGCATCCAGCATTTTAATACTATATCAATACTAATGCCTATAGAGTCATATTTCCTGGATAATAATGATATATATTCAATATTTAAGCATGAATGTGCCAGAATCTGAACACTGCCCAATTCAGAATAATTGCATTTATCAGCCATTTGCAATAATACTTTTTTTGCTTTCCCTATCTCACCCGTTAGTAAATGCGACATCATTTTATCATTTGCATTACTCATTCGTATCAACGAATCATATTCGCTGTCACCATCACCTATCAGTGTATCCAATCGGCTTCTGATAACTTCAGCTTCATCCAAAAAACCTTTCATTGAGAGCTCCTTCAGATGCTCTTGTAAGAACATCTTTTTCACGACAGTTACTGCCTCACCGCCCTCCACAGCCAGCATTTCATCTATAACCTCTTCCATATCCGATAAATCATACAAAGACCATGCGCCAATATGTTCAGCCGTCCGATACAAACCGGTAACTTTAATAACGGCGAGTTTCTCACCATCATCACTATTATCCGGTATGATTATGTTGCTCCAAAAATCATGCTCATTATCTATGATATCCCAATATGCACGTGGGTCCTCTCCTCTTTGTATTAATCGTGGTTTAAGCATCTGTAATCTTCCAATCAGTACATCAACATCTTTTGTTCCTGCCTTGTACGCATTAATCGCATTAGCATAGAATTCCCTCTCTGGGAAATCCATCATACAGCGTTTGATAAATATGGAAAAATCAGCTGCCGCGTGTTGCCATATTTCTTTCATCATTTCCGGAATAGCCTCTTCATCTGTATAATATTCAAACATATACTCCTTGATAATATCCGGAAACTGCGGAGCTATCAAAGCATGTTCGTTATCAATATTTTGACAAAATGAATTGACCAGAGTATCCTGCAACTCCCGTTTCTGCTTTCCAGCAAAAGAATGAGATGCTATAAATGTTTTGATTGTATTCCAATCATCCTTATATAGATCAGGTAATTCGTCAATTTCAATCCTCCCTGATATATTGGCTCTGACCATAAGTCTAACAAAAGCATTACAAACATTATGATCCCCGTCAACAGATTTCAACCATCGTTCCTGTTCACGTATAAGCAGCGATTCCAACAATTGTATATGTGAATCGTATCTTGGAAATAAGCATCCATTGTCAATCCATGCCTCAACATACAACTGTACATATAAAGGACGATACTTAAGACGTTCGAATTTCCTTCCATAATCCTCATACAATTCAGAAGCATTTACAATATCCACACCTTTATACTTGCCAATCTCATATATAAATGATTCCACATCACTACGTTCCAGATCCTCCAAATAAAGAAATCTTTCACCATACTCTGTATTTCTAATATTCTCGGCATCGCTCTTATTAAAACGCTGCAAAAGCTTTGAATACCATGTCCCGACGGTTCTGTTATTATCTCTTTCAATCAAAAGAATACGCAGATTATAATTAGTATGTAAAAATTGGTTTCGAAGATCATTAATAGTCTCTGCGACATGTCTCTCCCTACCAACAACATAATCAATTATCACAAGTGTGTTACAAAATGGTATATACCCTTTGATATCAGCCTGCAACACTGCATCATTAAGGAAAAATCCAAACCATGCTACAGGAAGCGTATATAGAAGTTCCAAAGCTAGACGACTCTTACCCGAACCTGCCTGACCTGTAATTACCCACCATGAAAAGATGTTGTTATTCGTAATAAATGACAGTAATTCCGTTAGTTCCTTATTACGCCCACAGAATAGTATTGTCCTATTGGAAAAATGATACCTGAATAAATCATCTGATGATGTATGTTCATCAAATACATTATACCCAACCAATCTACTTTTTGATATCTTTTTCTTAAGTCTAATCTGTACAATGTTCTCCAAAAATAATGGAAGATCATCATATGCATCCCCATATTGAATCTGTACGATATGCTCCGGTAATCCTTCGACATATTCCTTACACAAATAGTAATACGTTTTATCCATTTTTAGATGTTTATTGGCAAATTCTATAAATCTTGATATATTGGCATCCTCTGTTGTTTTTCCACATCCCACAAACACAAGTGTCCTGGTTCCAAGAATATTCTGAATAAACTGAGCCCCCTGATTCTCCATGACCATAGAATACTGTTCTTTATCAGCCACGATATTATCAATACCTCTTAAAGAATCATAAATACCATGTAAATGAAGTACATGGTTCGATAAATGTTTATCCAGCATATCATATGCCAAATTAGAATCATCATAAGATAAAGAACCTATTTCTGTAGCTTTTTCAAGTAACAGATCATAATTTGTTGTGGCAAATACGACCTGCGACAACAACAGTTTCCTCAGAGTATAAGAAAGCTCTTTGTTAGTTATTTGATTAACTTCAAAAGCATTATGCATCCATAAGGGATATGATCCGTCAAACTTTGCGACTTTAATAACCTCTCCCACAACATTAATCATATTATTGGCTGAACTATCATTATCAAGCTGTCTCTTCAATTTTTCGGCATATTTTTTATCTTTAATCCCCTTAATACCATCCTCTATCCATGTCTTCCAATTATACGGTTTCCCCGTCAAAGAACTTGATATTCCGGCGCCAAATAAAAAAACAAGTTCTTCATTTTGTATTGCGTTGTTAAAATCATTATAATCAGACAGCGTATTTTTCATATTCCCATATTTCCTCCAATATTTATAACAACTATTCTTATAGTCATATTATAACAAAATATTACATATCGTTTCAACATATAATCCTATATTCCATTCTCAAAAAATCAAATTAAATAATTAATTTTAAACTGTGTTCAAAAGAAGTTAATCTTCTATTATTTTCAGCGTAAGCGGTTAATAATACTGCGTATTTAAAGAACCTTGATAATTGAATATAGTATATACAGTGGTTACGTTTTGTACCATATATTCTCTGCCGGAGGTGGAATCGTATGTCTAAACATAGAAATAATCAGCAATGGCTTGAACTCATAACCGAGTGCAGGCAGAGTGGTATGTCGGATATGGACTGGTGCCGAACTAACGGTATATCACATTCGACATTTTACAAAACCATATATCGTTTGCAAGAAGCTGCCTGTAAACTGCCAGAGTCTTTAGCTTGCTCTTCTACAATGCTAAATCTTACGTCTGCAAAACAAGATATTGTTCCAATCAGTATTATTCCGGATACAAGTGCAGAGGTGAACAATGTGCTACCCGAACCAACACCTTATATAATGGAAATCACTAAATGTGATATGACCATAAGGGTAAGCAATGATATAAGTCCGTCACTTCTTTCGCATACACTTCATCTGCTTGGAGGTGGGGTATGATTGGAGACATTAAGGCTATTAAAGCGTCTTGATTTTCTTAACATCACAGGTTGTGCAACATTTTGAAAACAGCCTTAAATCAGTTTATAAGCGCTGGTTTTATCAGTGTTTTCGGCACTTTGTCAATTATGGATAAAGTATAAATAAGGAATATTGATTGCCCTATAACACCCTTCAATTAAGAAGCATATTTGCTCTTGATTGGAAATGCACATTTTCAAACCAATTAATCTTAATGCTTATAATAAATAACAAAAGAGCGATTACATCAATCATAACAATTGATGCAATCGCCCTATAATACTTCCGTAACTCCGATAGTTACAGAATCATTCACTTTAGTCACAAAACCATCCCCGACCTACTCTAATATCGCCCTTGCCATCTCCATAGCTTCTTCTTCTGTCAGCGATGAATCCTGCTTCATATAAGAAACCGCCAGCTTCTTAATATTGTTCTTTCGTTCTTCTTCTATGCCTTCCGTCCTGCCCTCTGCCAATCCCTCAGCCAATCCTTCATGCCGAGCCTTAATAATATCCAACTCTAACACCTTACCGCCCATTATATAACCTATCCTCTCCCTAATATAGCAGAACCATCTTCAACTTATTCTAATATCGCCCTTGCCATCTCCATAGCCTCTTCTTCTATCAGCGATGAATCCTGCTTCATGTAAGAAGCCGCCAACTTCTTAATAAGATTTTCACGCTCACTGGCTCTGCCTTGAGCTTCTCCAATAGCCAATCCCTCATGCCGTGCCTTAATAATATCCAACTCTAACACCTTACCACCCATAATATCACCTATCCTCTCCCGAATATTGCTTCGCTTCACATTCATCTTATACATGACTTTATGTATTAAAGAAATTATAACACCATGCGAAAACTGTGACAAGTACCCTTTTGCCAAATCTGACTCAAGTCGGTCTGCAATGTTCCTGTATAATTCCACAAAATCTTCCAACTCTCCGGAATCTGCCTCAATGGTATCCAGCCCCTTTTCCAGGTTGAACACATAAAACGGCAACAGCATGTATAAATGCTTCCGAAAAATCTCGTCAATCGTAAGCCCTGACATATGTCTTACAACTACCGGATACTCGACACTCCCACCAGAAGTCACAATCTCAATTACCACTTTGTCAAAACCATCAGATCCCCTCAATAGCAATAACCCGCTATAAGGAAACTCAACCCTCAAACGCTGCTCACATACTTCCGCTCTGTCTAATGCAATCTGTGCATCATATTCAAACATGCGTATTAACAAAGAATCATCATACTTCCCACTCTCACACTCATAATGATAATTCTTGGAACGATTGTTAGCTTCAATCGTGAAACTTGAGTCTGTTATTCTCTTGTCCTCAGAATGATCCTCATGTTCTATGAAATGTTCATTGCGCCCTCTTATTACCTTTGCCGACCTGTCATAATCCTCATTGTGAAAATAGTTGACAAATGAAATGAGAATGTCATCACATTCACTT
>JAFUGT010000083.1 GCA_017469275.1 Lachnospiraceae bacterium | reverse complement strand
TTTATCTTACCATTTATATTCTGTTCCTTAAAGGTTTCAACCTGGAATAACGCATTCTTTACTTCCTTATTGGTAGCATTGCCATGAATCTTTACAACCAGACCATTAAGACCAAGCAGCGGCGCTCCACCGTATTCTGTAGCATCAAAAGTTTTCAGAGTCTTCTTAAGCTGCGGTTTCACTAAGGCGGCTCCAAGTGTTGAGATTGGAGTTGCCGTCATACTTTGCTTTATCATTCCAAAAAGCCCCGAAGCAAGCCCTTCGGTAAGTTTGAGCATCACATTCCCGACAAATGCCTCAGTAACAACAACGTCAGCAGCCCCGTACGGGAACTCTCTTGCCTCAATGCTTCCCACAAAATTAATATTGTCACAGGCTTTAAGAAGCGGAAAGGTTTCCTTGACAAGTGCATTACCCTTCTCCTCTTCAACACCTATATTGACAATACCGACTCTGGGATTTTTTATCCCTACAACATGTTCCATATATATAGAACCCATCTGCGCAAACTGAACAAGATTACTGGGTTTTGCATCCACGTTAGCTCCACAGTCTATTAGAAGGCAAATACCATTAACCGTTGGAATTATTGGGGCAAGCGGTGCTCTCTCTATGCCTTTCATCTTTCCGACTAACACTTGTCCGCCTACTAACAGCGCACCCGAATTACCGGCAGATACTATTCCGTCTGCCATACCTTCCTTTACCATCTTAAGCCCTACTACCATTGAGGATTCTTTCTTTTGTCTGATAGCATTTACCGGTGTATCATGTGTCGTTATCTCATCAGGTGCATGAACGATTTCTATTCTGTCTCCATGATAATCATACTTTGATAATTCATCGTTAATCCTGTCCTTTGGACCAACAATATAAATAAATATATTATCTTTTTCTTTAACAGCATTGACTGCCCCATGTACCATTTCGTGGGGTGAATTATCCCCGCCCATTGCATCCAAACAGACTTTTGTCATCTCTGCCATCAGGATTCCTCCGTTTCTATATACCAGGTTCAAAAAAGCAACTTAATAAATATAGCATAAAATCTAGGTTTTGACAACATTAAAGAATACCCAATGCTCTTGGCATAAAACCAATTACAAAATGCAGTAATGCACATCCCCAGATATTCCTGTTCTTCTCATAAAAGTATCCCGTTGCCACACAAAACATCCCCGCAATTACCATATAATAAAGAGGATAACTCATGTGAAGAACAAAAAAATACAACGACGTAAGCCACACAGTATAGTGTATATTATCTTTTCCTGCCATTATTCTTATATTGTCCTGCATGAACGCTTTGATAAAAACTTCCTGCAAAAAAGCATTTACCGGATAAAACCATCTTGTTCGCACAGTCAGATATAACTTAAAATACGGTCTTTCGGCAACCTTCGGATTATAATATCCTTTAACAATTCTTATCACTATCATAGTGAGTATCATAAATATAGATATAATACCTGCTCTGATAAGAGTGCGTTTCATTTCCTCCTTAGTTATCAGAATATCTTTATAATTAATCTTCATCGTTGTATTATTGACATATATGACCATCATTACCGCGAGAAATACGATAAGTATTTTGGTTGTAATATAGGCATTTCTCGGTCCTGCAGGCATCTTCGTTTTTATCTGAAAAAATTTCAGAACAAGTTGTTGAACAAAAAGAGTTATGACCATAAACATAACAACTGTTCTCGTATGCTTATGGTAGTATGAATTAATGTTATCAGTAACCAATATATTCTGCCCCCATTCAGATAATCTCTAAACGAATCTTTATATTTCCAAACCGTACAAATTTTATCACAATGTGGTATCGACTTCAAGAATGTGACATATAATTAATAGAATATAATGATATGG
>JAFUGT010000082.1 GCA_017469275.1 Lachnospiraceae bacterium | reverse complement strand
GTTTTGCGATGATCTGTGGATTCATAACCTCAATATCATCAGGAACATTTTGACCGTAAGAAATATATGATAAAGGCATGCCGGTATCAAGTTTAACATTCAATATGTTACCTATAGCATCAGTCTCATCTAATTTGGTAAATATAAGACTGAACTCAGCAATATCTTCATACAATTTTGTTATTTTCTGCAAATCTTTATATTTGGTTGTGGCGCTCAAAACAAGATATGTAAGAATGCTGTAATCTTCAAAAGCGTTATAAAGTACCTTAAGATCGTCTGTCTGCTCCTTATTCTTATGTGAACGTCCGGCAGTGTCGACCAATATATAATCATATTCTGCATACTTAGGCAATGCCTTGTTCAAATCTTTGGTCTCATATATTACTTCTACGGGTATAGATAAAATGTTGGCATATGTTTTTATCTGTTCAACCGCCGCTATTCTATATGTATCCGAAGTAAAAATGGCAATCTTTTTCTTTTCATCAAGAATTAATTTTGATGATAGTTTAGCTATTGTTGTGGTTTTTCCCACACCTGTAGGTCCCACAAAGAAAATAATTTTGGGTTTTTTATCTCCCTTATCGAAACTAATCGGTTTGGTCTGACCTAACTTAAGTATTATCTTCTGATAGACGCAGGCAAGCATATCGTCTAAAGTTCTTATATTGCCCGAATGCATAATCTCATCAATAATCTGTTTTGAATATTGATACGATACTTCGTTCGCAGTTAACTGTTCTAATATAAGTTCAATTGATTTGTCCTTCAGACTGCTTTTCTCTTTACCGTCATCCTTACTGTCAATTATATCAGAATTTTGTTTTTTATCTACTACTTTATCATCAAATGTCTTCTTGTTATCCGAATTGCTTATTACTTTTTTGCTATCCTTCCTGCTGTCCTTTTTCTGTTCTTTTTTGGAATTCTCAATCTGTTCTTCTAACAGCATGGCAAGACTGTTAAGTTTGTCTTCTAACTCCTTGCTTTCATTATCCGCATCACTGTTAGTATTAGCGGATGGATGCAGTTTTTCATCTATTGAAGCGTGAATTTTGGATGCAGTTTCACTTTCTTTTGTCTTGTGCTTGTCTGAGACCTCATCAACCGCTGCGGTAACCTCAACAAGTGTTTTACGAAAAACTTTGAAAAGTCCCTTAGGTTTGATTGTCTTGATATTCATAACTATTGCATCTTTTCCAAGGTTTTCCTTAGCAAGCATTATCGCTTCCGTCTCTGTACTTCCTTGAAATTTCTTAATTATCATTGTCTGTCACCACCCCGATAGATTGTAATTCCACATCTGATTCTATTTCATTATATGATATTACTATTAAATCTTTAAAATAATCTTTTGTCAACTTTTTAAAATACATTCTCACAATTGGAGAGGTAATTATGATAGGCGCCTTACCCTGATCTTCCAATTTCTTGATTTCCCTTTCGGTCGAGTTAAGTATCTTCTTGGTTACAGCCGGGTCAAGGGTTATATACGCCCCCTGCTCAGTCTGTTTGACCGAATTCATTATATCCTGCTCTACCTTAGGATCCAACGTAACCACTGTGGTCATTTCACCTTCGGCAAAATACGTATTGGATATTGCTCGTTTCAATCGTTGTCTTACATACTCCGTCAATATATCCGTATCTCTTGTAGTGGGCGCATAGTCAGCCAGCGTCTCGAACACTGTGACGAGATCTCTGATAGAGATGTTTTCCGCGAGAAGATTCTGCAATACTTTCTGTATTTCACCGACCCCAAGCATTTTGGGAACAAGTTCGTCCACAAGCGTTCCGTTATTTTCTTTGACATTGTTAATAAGATTCTGAACATCCTGTCTGGTAAGAAGCTCATCCAAATGGGCTTTAATTACCTCCGTTAAATGTGTCGCGATTATAGACGGTGGATCAACCACTGTATATCCCATAGATTCAGCTCTTTCACGCTGCGCCTCGGTTATCCATATGGCAGGCAGATGAAATGAAGGCTCAAATGTTGGTATACCCGTAATCTCCTCCTCAACATATCCCGGATTCATCGCCATGTAGTGGTCAAAGAGAATTTCTCCCTCACTTATCTGAATACCTTTTATCTTAATGATATATTGATTGGGATTAAGCTGTATATTGTCTCGAAGTCTTATTATCGGAACCACCGCTCCAAGTTCCAACGCAATCTGCCTACGTATCATAACAACTCGGTCTAACAGATCTCCGCCCTGATTAACATCTGCAAGAGGAATAATACCATAACCAAATTCCAGCTCAATGGGGTCTACCTGCAATAAAGCATTAACATTTTCATGTCTTCTGATCTCATCAGCAGCAACTTCCTCTTCCTGCACTTCTTCTTCTATAGCTTCAACTTCCTGTGACTGATTAATCAATCTTCCCAAAACGATAAGCCCCAGTCCAAATCCCAGATATACAAGAATTCTTCCTTCTGAACGAAGTGGGGTAAATACTCCAAGAAAACAAAGCGAGCCACCAACCATGTACATAACCTTCGGGAGCTTGAACAACTGGCTGATCATTATGTCACCGATATTAGATGCTTTTGACGCTTTTGTGACAAGAATACCTGTTGCAATGGAAATGAGCATTGACGGTATCTGAGAAACAAGTCCGTCACCGATAGTAAGTATAGTATATGTCTGCAAGGCTTCCTGAATTGTAAGTCCCTGTTGAATAACTCCCATAGCCATACCACCAACAAGGTTAATGGCAGTTATAATAAGACCGGCAGTTGCATCTCCCTTAACGTACTTAGTCGCACCATCCATGGAACCGAAGAAGGCTGATTCCTGTTGAATCTTATCTCTTCTTGCCATGGCTTCCTGATCCGTTATTGCACCCGTATTAAGATCTGCATCAATAGCCATCTGTTTACCCGGCATAGCGTCCAATGTAAAACGAGCCGTTACTTCTGAAACACGCTCGGAACCTTTATTGATGACCACCATCTGAACAATTACAAGAACGATAAATATGATGGCACCTACTATAAGATTACCGCCACCGACAAAATTACCGAAGGTCTGTACCACTACTCCCGGATTACCATATAACAATATCAACTTTGTAGACGAAATGTTAAGGGCAATACGAAATACTGTTGTAAAAAGCAAAATAGTCGGAAAACTGGACATCGATAACGTATCTTCCGCATATAAACAGTTAAAAAGGATCGCAAGAGCTATCATCATGTTAAATGTTATGAGTACATCTAACAAAAGAGAAGGTATCGGAATAATGAATAGAATAATGGCAAATAACAGATATAATCCTACAAAGAGATCACCCTGAAATTTAATATTTCTCATTATTCAATTCACCTCCTAACCATTATTAGTGTACGCTCATTTAGCTGACACGATCTTTTAATTGATATACATAAGCAAGAACTTCGGCAACCGCCTGATATAACTCCGGCGGTATCTCCGCATCTAAGTCCACATTGTAATAAAGCATTCTTGCAAGAGGTTTATTCTCTACAATAACAACTCCACTTTCATTAGCAATATCTTTGATTCTCGCCGCCATGAAATCCGCACCCTTGGCAACAACTACCGGTGCCTGACCTTTTCCGGATTCATACGCTAAGGCAACCGCAAAATGCGTTGGATTCGTAATAACAACATCTGCTTCGGGAATCGCCGCCATCATCCTTCGCTGAGAAGCCTGTTGCATTCTCTGCTTCTGTTGACCTTTAACATGGGGGTCTCCTTCAGAATTCTTGAACTCATCTTTAACCTCCTGCTTAGTCATCTTATTATCTTCTTTGAATTTCCAACGCTGATAAAATAAATCAGCCGCACCTATCAAAATAAAAACCACACTTATCTTGATTCCAAGCTCCATAACGATATCAAACATCAAGCCCATGCCCTGTATAACCGACATATCGTAAAGCAGGTAAATGTCCTTTACATGGTCAACCAATACAGTATAAGCAATATACGATATCATTGCAATTTTCACTATGGATTTAAGCAATTCAATAAGTGTATTGGGCGAAAAAATACGTTTGAATCCATTAACCGGATTAATCTTATTAAACTTGGGTTGAAGAGGTTTTGAAGTAACCTTAAATTGAAATTGTAATGAGTTTGCAAGCACTGCCACTACAAGACCCGTCAAAAAAAACGGTGCCGCAGAAAGCCCCAAATCCAATGCAACCCTGACAAATAAATATCTAAAATTGGCAGTATTTATCCCTTCATTTACAAATCTTTGTATAAGTGGATAAAATCTGCCAAAACTTGACATGAGTCTATTACCAACAAAACCTATTCCTATTTTCAAACATATAAAGAGCGCAAGGAGCGTTGCCGCAGTTACTACCTCGGTACTCTTTGCAACATTACCCTCCTCACGAACATCTTGAAGTTTTTTAGATGTAGCGTCTTCTGTTTTTTCTCCTCCGGGTCCTTCTTTCGCAAACAACTGAAGGTCAAGAGGAAGTATTATCTTATACACATAATTCATTATATCACCACATTTATCAGATGATTCCATTTCAAGTAACCGGTATAAAGGCCTGCAAAACATTAGTTACAATATCCTGCATTTCGCCATATAAAAACTGGGTTATATTCGGTAAAAATTGCAGAGTTACCATCAAAACAGCAAAACCCAGAAAAATCTTCAATTGAATTCCGATGACAAACATACTCATCTGTGGTGCCGTCTTTGCCAAAACTCCCAGTACTACATTGAGCAACATAATGGATATCTGTACAGGAAGACTTATTCTTACAGCAATCACAAAATAGCTTACCATATATTGAATCATTGTATCGTACAACACACCTGTATCCATCGAAACATTACCGATCGGTATTAATTTAAAAGAATCGGATAATGCCGATAATATAAAGTAATGCATATCCGAACAAAGCATTATAACAAGCAGTAACATATTATAGAATTCTGCCGTTATGGTTGTCTCGGTATTAAATGTCTGATCAAAATTAGACACCATAGAAAACCCAAGTTCTCTATCAATAAACTGACCTGCCATCTGTATTATCGTCAGGGTAATATTAGCCATAAAACCCATAGTTAGTCCAACCACTAATTCTTTTAATAAAATAAAAGAATACCCCCAAAAGGTCGTATACTTTAGCGGCACATAGGGGTAAGCAGTAAATATAGCAAAGGACACTGCCACAGCAATAAAAATCCTTGCACGCCTGGTAACAGGTTGATTGCCGAAAATAGGCGCAAAGGACATTACACCTATTACTCTCGTGACAATAACCAAAAAATATTCCAAATGATATATGGAAAAAGACTTTTCAATCATATGCTACCTCACATATGTCGAAAAGTTCTCAAACAAATGGTGCATGAACGTTACAATATTATCCATTATCCATCCACCACATATAATAAGCGTAATAAAAATACTCAAAATCTTAGGTACAAATGTAAGAGTCTGTTCCTGAATGGAAGTAACCGTCTGAAAAATACTGATAGTCAAACCAACCACAAGCGAAACCAAAAGAAGAGGTGCCGAACATTTAATTATTAACCATAACGCTTCTCTTGCAATATCGATTACTACTCCTGTAGACATACACACCCTTCTTTCTTAATTAAGCACATTTATTCCAAAGAACCTAATAATTAAAACTCTTAACAAGTTCTCCTATGACCAGATTCCATCCATCTGCCATTACAAATAACAAAATCTTAAACGGCATGGAAATCGTTGTAGGCGGCAGCATCATCATACCCATTGCCATAAGTGTTGACGCAACCACCATATCTATAATAATAAACGGAATATATATCATAAAACCGATAATAAATGATTTTCTGAGCTCTCCCATCATAAATGCCGGAATCAACACCGCATTAGGAACATCTGTAATCTCTTCCACATCATCAACCTTGGCCATATCCAAAAAGAAATTAACATCCTTAGCCTCAACATTATCAAACATGAAATCTCTAAGCGGTTCCATGCAGGCTTTAAGCCCTTCTTCCTGAGTCAGTTCACCATTAGCCAAAGGATCTAAGCCCTCAGTTTTGATTCTATCCATTGTAGGTGTCATAATAAAAAGTGTCAAAAACAACGCAAGCCCTATCAAAACATTGTTAGGCGGTGCCGACTGAGTACCAAGAGCAGTTCTCAAAAAATGAAAAACTATAATAATCCTGGTAAACGATGTCATCATAACAACGATCGATGGAGCTATTGAAATTACAGTTATGACCAATAACATCTGTAATGTGCCGGCAAGATTGCCCTGATCATTAGATGTATCCACAGTAATACCAAGATTAAATGGTACATCATGTTCAATATTGGTCAAATTCTCTGTCTCTTCATTGCTTAACACATCTGCATCCGTTCCTGTAGCATGAACAGTGTAGCCCAGACATAACACAGAAAAAATAATGATATAAGCAATGATAAATTTTTTAATATGAATACGTTCTACAATACGACGCAGATTAAATATATAATTATTTCTGTCAATCTTTTTTTGATTTTTCATTCTTCATCTTGTCCAATATCTGTCTAAAATCTATTGGTTCTAACGTCTTCTCTTGCTCTTTTATCTCAGACGGATCCAATTCCGACAACAAAGTAACATTATCTTTGCACACAGCAATCGCAAGATAACGTTCTCCTATTTTGACTATATCTATAGTCTTATTCGTAGATATCCTCATAACTTCTATTATGCGGATATTACTCTGCTTATTCATGACATTGGATTGATAACTGCCTGTGATTCTCGCAGCAATATACGCGAGAAACAATACAAAAACAAACAACAAAAGCAGACATATAATACGTCCAATCATTTGTATATCAGAAGATGCTATAAGCCAAACCATACTAATCACGGCTTTCATTAAATATAATATTACTCTACTGCCTTCTTAACAGCTTCCAATACACGATCCGGCTGGAAAGGTTTAACAATAAAATCTCTGGCTCCTGACTGAATACTCTCAATAACCATTGCCTGCTGGCCCATTGCCGAACACATAACTACACTGGCATTAGGGTCATTCTCTTTAATCTTCTTAAGAGCCTGAATTCCATCCATCTCCGGCATAGTAATATCCATTAACACAAGATCAGGCTGTGTTTCTGAGTACTTCTCTACCGCCTTAAGACCATTCTCTGCCTCTCCTGCAATGTTGTAACCATTCTTAACCAGAATGTCCTTAATCATCATTCTCATAAAAGCTGCATCATCACAAATTAAAATACTCTTTGCCATTTTGTATTCTCCATTTCATATTTTTTGCTTTATTGTTTCAAGATATTCATTTAATGAATATCATAATAACACTATTGTTTAATAATATCTGTTACTCTGATACCAAAACTTTCTTCAATAACTACAACCTCGCCTTTTGCTACAAGCTTTCCGTTAACAAGAACATCAATGGGCTCTCCAGCAATCTTATCAAGTTCAATAATAGTTCCCGGTGCAAACTCCAAAATCTCCTTAATTGATTTGCTTGTCCTACCCAGTTCAACCGTAACCTCTAACGGCACATCCATAATCAGGTCTATATTTTCCTGTTGTGTAATAGGATTAATACCCATGTTAAACGGCTGAAATTGAACAGGTTGTGCATTAACATCCTGTTGTGGCGGAGCATAATTGTAAGCCATCGGCTGTCCCATCATCGGTTGTCCCATCATTGATTGTCCCATCATCGGTTGTCCCATCATTGGCGGAACACCTGTCGCAGGTTGACCTGTATCCGGTGCGGGAGCTGTCGGTGCGGCCGGTGCGGCCGGTGCAGCAGGCTCTGGAGCTTTGGCAGGTTCCGGCTCTCCCTGTGAAGAAACGAATTTGCCAAACAAATCCTTTGCCAGATCAATAGGATATAACTGCATTATACTACTATCTACCAAGTCACCGATTTCCATCTTGAAAAAAACTTTAACAAAATTATTACTACGGAAATTGCCAAGCTTAGAAGGATCAACTTCATCAATTAAGTTGACAAGATCTGCCGATGGTGGTGAAATATCAATCATCTCTCCCAACATAGAGGAAAGAGATGTTGCAGATGAGCCCATCATCTGATTCATCGCCTCACAGATAGCACTCATGTGAATATCAGTAAGTTCATCAGCAGGGTTCGTTCCATCTCCACCCATCATTAAATCTGTTATTACTTTAACATCATCTTCTCTAAGAATCAAGACATTATTGCCTTCAATTCCCACTTTATATGAAATTGTGATAAAAACACAAGGTTTTTCATATTCAGCAACCAACTCGTCCCAAGAACTAATCGAAACCGATGGTGTTGTAATGGTTACTTTCTGGTTAACAAGCGAATATAACGTTGTCGCCGCAGTTCCCATACAGATATTAGATATCTCACCAATCGCATCTCTTTCCTCAGGAGTAAGAGTTTCTCCACCAGAAGAAGTTGCAGAAGAACCAGCCGAAGCACTGTCGTCACCGCCCATGCCACCTAGCAAAGCATCAATTTCTTCTTGCGATAATCCATCCATCTGCTGTCTATTCCTCCCTTATAATTTCTGTAACCTTCACGGCATAATTGTCCGCTCCGGAGCCGGGTAATGCCTTAAACTTAACAATATTACCTACATAGACATCCAACTCCTCATCCATGTGGGTATCAAGTTTAATTATATCACCAATCTGAAGATTGATAAAATCCATTACAGATATACTACTTCTTCCTAGAAGTGCACGAATAGGTATCTGTGCTTTATTAATTGCTGTCTCAATAAATTCTGAATAAACTTCATCATCTTTGTTCTGCATAGTTGAAAACCAATATTTTGTATTCAACTTATCCATTATATCCTCTAATGTCATAAAAGGCAAGCACACATTCATCAAACCTTCAACATTACCAATTGTCATATTGATCGTTATAATGGCAATCATCTCACTCGGAGAAATAAATTGAGCAAATTGGCTATTGGTCTCAATCCTTTCCAGTCTGGGGTGTATCTCTATAACATTTTCCCATGGTTCCCTCAATAAATCAACAAGAATATTGAAAATCCTCTCAAGAACTGATAGTTCTATCTCGGAAAACTCTCTGGGTTTATCCAACGGATCACCCAAGCCGCCAAGCATTCTGTCAATTATGGTAAAACCCAGATTGGACGCTAACTCTATCAAAATATTACCATTAAGCGGTGCAAAATTAACTATACCAAGCAAAACCGGATTTGATAATGCATTGGAAAACTCTGAATACGTAACCGCCTCGGAATTCATTACATCAATCTGAACATTTTTTCTTAAATATGCAGGAAAATTACTTGAAACTAATCTTCCAAAATTCTCAAAAATGATCTCTAATGTACGCAAATGCTCCTTAGAAAACTTGGCAGGACGTGCGAAATCATAATCTTTAATTTTGACAGTTGACTCTTCAGTAAAATCTTCCGCATCTAATTCGCCGGAACTTAATTGCTTCAGCAAGGTATCTATCTCACTTTGAGATAATACATCTGCCATATTTTCACCTCCAACAGCACAATAATCTTACAAGCATATAAACTGTTAAATATTACTGTGTTGTAAATGTGCTAAAGGAAACATTATATATACAATGGGTTCCATACTTTTTTTGAAGTCTCTCGAGAATTTCTTTCTTTAAATTCTCCTGCGTTTTCTGATCGGATACCTCAGCCATGGTGTAACCCTGTATAACATCTCTGGCCTCATCAAAAACAGCACCTGTAGAATTGGTCAACACAGTATTAAGATCCGCATAATCTTCTGCTGAACTATCCAACTCCAAAGTTATTCCCACCTGAACAAAATGATTCTTTCCGCTTCCGTCATCTTTGAGATTGACCACCTGTTTTTCAATATCAAAGGTAGCTATATTCTTAAGTTCAACGGTAGCAGCGCCATCATCGCTTTCAAGTTCAAGATTGAGTACACTGGCAATCTCACCAATCAGATTATTAGTTTTCTTTGCTGATGGCATACATACAAATACTAACATAATGTTAAGTATCAGATTGACTACACATAGTGCTAATATAAGTACTGATATCAAATTCTTCTTCATAATTACCGATTCTTCTCCTATTCATATAATTATTAATATTTATCCTGATATGTTTTATTGCGATTCAGAATTCAACTGATTATATATCTTTATTGAAACACGTCTGTTCTTAGCCCGTCCTTCTTCTGTTGCATTAGAAGCAACCGGACGGCTCTCTCCGTAACCTGCAACCTTAATATTCTCATCTATAAGATCCGCATTTTCTTCAACAAATTCAAGCACCTTAGTTGCTCTGGCAGTCGAAAGATAACGATTACTCTCATACTGTGCACTACTGATTGGAACGTTATCGGTATGTCCTTCTATCTCAATAACGCAATCCTTATACTTACTGAGAATCGCCGCAATACGCTGCATGAATACATTGGCATCACTTCGTATCTCCGCCTGCCCCGCATCAAACAAAATCGCACCGTTAAGATCTAATGAAACAAATTGCGAGTTAAAATCCATCACTATTCTGTCATCAATATCATAGGACTCAGCTATCTCTGTAATCTCATCATACATCTCTTCCGATTGTTGCATTCCCTTTTCTTCCATCTGCTCTTTTAACTCTTTTTCAGCCATCCCGGAAGTTTCTTCCTTACTTTCGGATTCTGTCTGTTCATCAGAGAATTTACCAATTGTGCTGTCAGGTTCTTCTATGGATTTGTCTCTGTCTTCCTCGCCATCATCAGCACCGGATGCAGAGATATCTTCATTATTACCATTAGCTTCAACCGACATGCCGATATATTCCAGAAATGATTCTATACCCGGAAGTTGAGTTACTCCTCCCGAGATAATCTGTCCATCCACAAGGGAAACAGCTCCGGCTTCCAGTATACTATAAGATTCCGGATTGAAAGAGTTGACAATTCGCATTATCTTCTCTGCATCAGTTGTTGAACTTGCAAACAGTAGCACGAAGAAACAAAGCAACAGGTTCATCAGATCACTGAAGGTCGCCATCCACGCCGGTGAGCCTTCTTCTGCGGGTTTCTCTTTACGCTTTGCCATTATCACTCACCGCCTTCTGAAACACTGTCACGAATACTAGGCGCAAGGAACGACTTAAGTTTTTCTTCAATAACACGGGGATTCTCTCCTGCCTGTATCGACAAAAGTCCTTCTATCATAATCTCTTTGACCTGAACTTCAACATCATTCAAAATACCGAGTTTAAACGCCACCGGAGCACTTATCCAGTTGGCAAGAACGGAACCGTAATAAGTTGTAATAAGGGCGATAGCCATGTTCGGACCGATAGAATCCGGGTCCATGTTCATAAGCATCAATACAAGACCGATAAGTGTACCGATCATACCCCATGCAGGGCCCATAGCTCCTAACTGCTTCCAGAAACCGATTCTTCCCTGATGTCTCGAATCAATATTGATAAGTTCAGCTTCAAGAATACCTCTTACAAGTTCAGGGTCAGTTCCATCGACAATAAGCATAATGCCTTTCTTCATAAAAGGTTCTTCTATACTGTTGGCAGATTCCTCCAATGCCAAAAGACCCTCTTTTCTGGCTACATTCGATAAATCTATAATCTGTTTGATAATTCCTACTGTATCCCAGCTTGGAGTTTTGAAAACAAGACCAATGGCCTTAAGACCTGCGACGAAATCAGGAATAGGAAAACTTGCAAACAGACATCCTAAAGCTCCACCAAAAGTAATAAGTGCCGATTGGACATCAATAAAATAATTAATAGCGGCAGCTCCGGCATCACCGGCAACCATACCGAAAATCATTAATCCAAAAGAAAATACAAGACCAATTATTGTTGCTATATCCACGATATGTGCATCTCCATTTCACTCATTGTAAGGGGGATTATTGTGGATTACCCCATATCCACACAATTCAAAAGCTATTATAACATAAACCCAAAAAATATTCCACAAAAAATTACAAATCAGTTGTATAAATAGCTCTTTTGTAGGAAATTACCAATTCGGTAATTTCTTCACGAGATTCTTTGACTATAAGTTTCCTACCTGTTGTCAATGTTACAACTGTATTGGGAGTCTCTTCAACCAATTCTATTATCTCCGCATTAACTGTTAATTTTGTGTCATTTAGTTTTGTTAATTCAATCATTAATTGTCCCTCTTAATATTCTAATTTTATCACGTCGACTATCGTCTCCGTGTGGGCATTCGCAAAATATCCGTTTTGCACACAAGTGTGCAAAACGACTACTTTGTTCATTTTATCACAAAAATGCTGTTTTGCGAAGGGAAATAATTCCCATCACAAAACAGCACGTATTACAAAAGCATATTATCTCTTAAGGTTAACAAGTTCTTCTATAAGTGTATCTGATACGGTTATTATACGGGAATTCGCCTGGAAACCTCTCTGTGTAACGATCATCTCGGTAAATTCCTGAGAAAGATCAACGTTAGACATCTCGATAACACCCTGTGTCATTGTCTCACCCGAATTGGCTATATCAGAACCGATACCATCGAAAGCACCTGATGCCTGTGTCTCTTTATACAAACTGTCACCCACTGCCTCAAGACCAGCAGGGTTAACGAAATTAGCTACCGCAATCTGACCTAACAATTTGGTTACACCATTATCGTACACACCAAAAATCTTACCCTGAGTGTCTATACTTACATCAGTAAGAGCACCAACTCTACGACCCTGACCGGTCATATCCGTACCACCTCTTACAGTCTGTACGTTACATTCTCCACCCTTTGTTGAATACATTGTAAGATTTGACATATCCACATCTATGGCGTATATTCTCTCATCTGCATTTGGTGAAGAAAGATCCTGGAATACATTACCTTTTGAAGGGTCATTCGGAGTAATTGTCAAATTTGTAGATTTCAATCCGTCTGTACCGCCTACACCAACAAAGTTACCTGTATCCGGACTAAATTTGACAGTTGTCTCCGCAAGTTCTGCATCATATCCGTTTTGCAGAATATCCACATTGTTTGAATCCTTTATGGAATCTATTCCGATATTATACAAACTCGGATCGGTAGGGTCTTGTGTAATTTTGAATTTAACGGTATAAGCATAACCGAGATTATCATATATAGGAACTGTGGTTACAACACCGTCAGCAGTCTGTAATCTTTCGTCTACACTGGCGATATTACCATGCATATAAACCTTGGATGTCATCTCAGGCTCGGCTGTCTGGTTGGACTCCTGCTCAGGCTTAAGGGCGGAAACAATATCTCTCTTTATCTGTGTAGGATCATCAGGGTCAACCTGCCAACCCATTACAAGATCACCGTTACCGGTTACAAGATTACCTGCGTCATCAGTCTTAAACGCGCCGACTTTGGTAAAATAATTGGTTCCACCTCGGTTTACTACAAAGAATGAACTACCGTTAATCATAAGATCATAAGGATTATTGGTAGACTGTGCAGAACCTGATGTCTGCGTAACGGATACCGTAGCTACTCCTGTACCAAGACCTATCTGCTTGGCATTTGTACCACCACTCATACTTGTAGCACCGGTAGAACTTTGTGTTGTCTGATATAATACATCTTTAAAAAGCACCTGACTTGACTTAAATCCAACAGTATTAACATTCGAAATATTATTACCTATTACGTCCATTTTGGTCTGGTGTGTCTTAAGACCCGCAACACCAGAATAAAGTGATCTCATCATAACTTTTGACCTCCTAATCTTTAATAATGATGAACCTCTTGTCATCATTTTGAGTATTTCTTGATGGTATTCCTTCTATCATTCAGGAATATTAAGCCTCCAAAAGGTCCGGCTAAACGATTACCGCTCCATCAATGTTAGTAAATACATTTCTCTCATCAGATTCCTGTTCCATCGCTGTTATAACCGTATTGTTTTTGACATTTACAATAAATGCTATATTGTCCATCATAACAAGGGACTCGTTGATACTTTTTTCCTTCGCCTGCATTATCCCTTTGTTAAGTCTGTCAAGCTGGTCATCAGAAAGATTAATATTACGGCTCTCTAAACGCTCATTAGCATGTTTTGAAAATGTTACTTTGGAATCCGAATAATCATTGCCACAGGCATTTTCAAGAATACTTCTAAAATCCGTACCGTCTGAAACACTACCTGTCTGAGGTTTACTTTTTCCATTACCCAAATAGGCATCCTTCGCCTGTTCAATTGATATAAATGAGCTTTGCAAACGATCCATGTTACCTCCTCATTTCTGAATTATATCTTATGAGAAGCAATTCTTACATTCTCATAATCTCCAACAAAACTATGTTTACTCGTTTTCCACACTTTTTGCAGCCTCGGAAGCAAACGCTTCTTCAAGAGAAACATTTTCCTCTTTTGCCTGATCGGCTAAATGTTCTATGTAATCCATACTTACCACAGAATCCAGATAATCAGAAGGATAATAATTCTCTCCTATATGGAAATATGTTTTCCCATCCTGAACAGTTACATAATCAACAAGTCCGCTCACCTGATCGATATTACCTGCCGCATCCGGAACATTAAGTATTACGTATTGTCCTGTAAGGCTCATCGTCTGTCCCGAAGTAATTGTAGACGTAAGATTCTGCATCTGCTCTACTGATGAGAACTGCGCCATCTGGGACATGTACTCTGTGTTGCTGGTGGGTTCCATAGGATCCTGATACTGCATCTGTGTTACAAGAAGCTTCAAAAAAGCATCCTTATCCAGAGTGTTTTTGTTCTCTGTATTGCTGTTAGAAGCTGCCGCAACATTACTAACCGCGCTTGTGTCAATTCCTAATCCTGCCATATGTTGTACCTCCTTATTCATTCTTATATAATTATCGACAATTATCACTTAATAATTAACTCTTTGAAGTGATTAAGCCAGATAACTTACGCTGCTGCCTTCTGCCTGCATTCTCTGTGCTTCGATTTCTTCATCACTCTCATCTTCATCAACGCCGCCAAAACCAAGCCTTCCGCTACGTTTTCCTGCCTGCTGTTGTTCAAACTGCTCTCTTTGCTGATCGCTCTCAGCAAATGCAGCGGTTGAGACCATAACCTCAATAGCTTCCACTTTGAGATTCTGATTCTGCAAAGATTCTTTAAGATTACTAAGTCCTGCTTCTATAGCCTGTCTTGCTGTCTCTGTCTCGGCTGCAATTCTTGCCGTCATAACTCCGTCTTTGGACACAACATGTATCTGAATTCTTCCCAAATGTTCAGGATATAACTGCATTTCCATAGATGTATTATCCTGATTGATATTAACCCGAACCTGCTCAATTATCTGCTCGATAATATCGGATTGTCTCACACCGGTTTCTGTTGTCGGAATAACCTCTTCAACATTATTGACCGCATCGGTAATTCCCTGAAGAATCTGATTAGTATATTCTGTCTTTATCTCCTTAGCAGAAGCATTTTTTCCATGAGAATCCTTTGTGCTTCCTTCATCCGCCTGACCATTATCAACTTCTACTTCTATCTGCGGTTTTAACGCATCATTTTCTTCGTTAACAGTTACATTTGCCAAAGTATCAATATAATCCGTATCCTTTGAAACAGGGTTATCAATAACTGTTTGGGCTGCTTCACCGACTATGGTATCTGCTTCTTCATCAAACAACTTAATATCCTCAGATGTTATCTCATTCTCATTCAAGGTCTTAATAACATCTTCTACATTGATATCAGTCTCATCAATTGCAGTATCCATTTGAGATATGAAATCCTGCATTGCATTACCGAGTGCCTCATCTGTTAAAACATCGGAAATGTCGGCTGATTGTACTTCCAGGAAAAATGTTTTTAATCCATCATCGGTCAACAGATCACCAAAAGATAGTCCTGTGTCATCTAAAACAGTCTGTACCTCTTCCAAATTCATATCTAGCTGATTCATGATCATCCCTACCACATCGCTCAGAACCTCTATAGCCTGTTCTAACACTTCCTCATCTACAGGCACATCGGATACTTCACCATTAGAAACCGCATCTGTTGGTTTAACATCGCCCTTAACATCTTTTTGCTGTGTCTTTTGAGTACTCTTGGTATCAACACTCTTGGTATTGTCTTTGAGGTCTGTCTTTTTGTCATTGACCTTATCAGTATTTCTGACATCTTTCTGTTCTCTTGCCGGAAACAATTCCTTTTCCGGAGAAACACCGCCTTCAATCTTATCTTTGCTATTTCCGGATGAATTAAGGAAACTCGCAAAATCAGAACCCGGTACTTCATCAGTGTTGCCACCTTTATTAGAAGTGCTCATTCCGACAGATAAAAAGTTGGCAGCATTAACGCTTTCCTGTATCTGCATATATTTCCTCCTTTCCATATCATGGAATTAATCAAAGTGTTATGGCATCAATTTCTTGGTTACATTGGCTGCAAAATCCGGTTCCATCTGATCCATTATCTTTGCACGACTGTCAGCACTCATTGCTGTCATTATTCTCGCTACGGTATCAAGATCATTGGACATCTTAGCCAAAACATCCGCAGCCTCCTTAGGTTTCATGCTTTCATAAGTCTTAGCAAGATCTTTGATCTCCTTATCTGACTGCCTGTCTGAAATAAGTTGTCTGTATATGGATTCCGCATATGCCGAATCAATGCTTTCATACCACTTAATATATGTATCGGCATCCGGAGCGTTTTCTCCATAGACTATTTCATTATAAAATTCTTCTTTTTGTTTCTGAAAATCCGATTGACCGGTCTCAAACACCTGCAATCTCTCAACTTGCTTTTTTAAATCTTCATTTTCCTCTTTTAAGGATTTATTGCTTGCATTTAACTTTTCATTAGCCTTTTCAAGTTCTTCTATCATTTCCTTAGCCTGAGAAAGCGTTGCTATCTTATTCTCGTCCCCGCTCTCCTCGGCTTCCTGTTCCAGTTCTTCCTCACTTGGTTCAGGGAGAATCTTATTGATAACAGGGACATCTTTCAATATAGGTCTTAGCATGCTGCTTCCGAATCCACCTATATCAAGTTTTACAAGAGCACATAATATTGCAAGCCAGACAACAATGATCAAAATAACAAAAAAGAATGAGAGTATCTTACTTCCAATTCCCTCTCCATCATTCTCTTTTTTCTTTTCTTTATTCTTCTTTGCCATTAACTCTACTCCTCTTCTCCTGATGTATCATTATATTGATAACTTACCAACTGGTCGATTTCTTTCATTTCTTCCTGATTAAGCTCCTGCAGGAATATCTCAAATTGATTCTCCTTGAGCTTTTCATGGATTTTTCTTTCCTGCATAGCCTCATTCATTTTCCTTATAGCCACCTCAAGTTCCATTTCAATCGATTTGACCACCTGTTTTTGTGCCGCTATGTATTCATCCATCAAAATAATCGCTTCTTTGCACTGTTCAATTTCCAGAACTTTAAGTTTTTCTGATACAAGTTGTCTATATGTATCAAAGTATCCGTCCTTACGCCTCTTTAACCTTTCCAGTTCTTCTTCAGCTTCATTGAGACGCATTCTGACCGTCATATACTCCTGCTTTGCCTGTTCTTCCATCTTATATTTGATGTTAAGAATGTTTTCCATCCTGTAAATGAACTTGGCCATAACACCACCTCATCAAATGTCATTCCTTAAAGATATCTTCCAACAATCGCATCTCTTCATCAAACTGATATTTCGTGTCAACATCCTGCGTCAGAAAATCATTTACTTTGTTAATCTTGGTTATAGCATAATCAATCTCAGGATTGGAGCCTGATTTATACGCACCTATATTAATCAAATCTTCAGCCTCATTGTAGGTTGCAAGAACATTTCTTAACTTGCCGCTTAGTGCTTTGTGCTCTTTCGTGGCAATCCCGCTCATACATCTCGATATGCTTTGTAATACATCTATTGCAGGATAGTGATTCTTATGAGCCATTCTTCTTGATAACACGATATGTCCGTCAAGAATACCTCTGGCAGTATCCGATATAGGTTCGTTAAAATCGTCACCATCAACCAAAACAGCGTATAATCCTGTGATCGAACCTTTAGAAGCATTACCTGCCCGTTCAAGAACCCTCGGCAATTCGGCATAAACCGATGGTGGATATCCTCTGGTTACAGGCGGCTCTCCAGACGCCAGACCAATCTCTCTCTGAGCCATACAAAATCTTGTCATATTATCCATCATCAAAAGAACATCTTTGCCCTGATCTCTAAAATATTCTGCTATTGCCGTTGCCGTCTTTGCAGCCTTATTTCTAATGAGCGCAGGTTTATCTGAGGTTGCTATAACAACAACCGAACGCTTCATACCTTCTTCACCGAGATCTCTCTCAATAAATTCCCTTACTTCCCTTCCACGCTCTCCAATAAGTGCTATAACATTAATATCAGCTCTCGTATTCCTTGCGAACATTCCCATAAGGGTTGATTTACCAACACCTGAGCCGGCAAAAATGCCGATACGCTGTCCCTTTCCGACTGTTATTGTACCGTCAACAGCTTTGACCCCTAAAGGCAACACATCAGCAATCATCTTTCTTTTTAAGGCATCCGGCGGGTCAGCATCTATCGGATATGCATCCTTTAAATTGAGTGGCTTCCCATCCATGGGACGTCCCAGACCATCAAGTGCTCTACCCAATAATTCCTCGCCAACCTGAACCTTTAGCGGTTCCTTTGTATTTTCAACCGTCGCGCCGGGGCCGATTCCTTCGACACTATCAAAGGGCATGAGCAATACACGGTTATCACGAAAGCCAACCACTTCCGCCATAACCTCCTGATTTCCATTTCTTGATCTTATAAGGCAAAGATCGTTAAGTTTACAGGACGGTCCGACCGATTCAATGGTCAAACCTACAATTTTCGCAACCTTCCCCAATTCTTTTGTATAAGAATTATCAAGCAATGAAAAATATGAATCGTAATCTATCTGTAATGCACTGCTATCCACTACTATATAACCCCTATCTTAATAACATATCTTATTTGTATATCTTATCAACATATCTTAACTATATGTCTTTATTCTTTTATCATCATTTTGAGCGCTTTCTTAAGATTATCAAGCTGTGCATCCAGACTCACATCGACAATACCGTTATCTGTTTCTATCATGCACTGCATTTTCTCAAGTTTGGAATCTTCAAACACTTCCAGTTGTATACCGGGATTAAGCGCTCCATAAATATTATCCTTATTCCCATAAATATCTTCATAGTCGTCCGGCGATACTTTTATTACAAAATTACGACTGTTATCAAGTTCTCTCATGGCATTATTGATCATGAACATCAATACGCCCTTCATTCCCTCAATAGAAACACCTGTAATATGAGAAATCATTTTGATAAGCCAGTCGGATATCTGATTCTCCGTCTCCTTGATAAGCTCCTCCTGCTTTTGCTCAAACATAAGCTGTTGCTTCTCTATCATTTCATCAAGATAGTTCTGCTTTTCGGTAAGCTCCTCTGTTATCTTAAGACTTCCACTTTCATATCCTTCCTGATAGCCTTCCTCTTTAGCCTGCTGCCTTATCCCGACAGCCTCATCAAAAGCCTCTCCTCTTAATTTTTCAGCTTCGTCATGAGCATTATTGATAATCTCCTCTGCCTCTTTCTTTGCGGAATTAATAATATCTTCAGCCGAAGTATTAGCATTAGAAGTCAATACATCAGTAAGGTCGGGAAGCATTGTTGTGTCCATTGTAAGCGAGGTATCACCTTCCGTAAGTTCCAAACCATCAAGCTCAGCATCCTCTAACATTGCCTCTGCAATAGCTTCTTCTACGGATGCTTCCTCCGAAGCATAGGATTCCTCAATAGCACTGTCAATTCCTTTAATTATCTTGTTCTCATTCGCATCTATTACAAGTGTATTGTCGTTGGAAAATGCAACAAATCCGGATTTTATAAGATTAGACAATTATGTCGTCACCTCCGCCACGAGATATAACAATCTCGCCTGTATCCTCTAACCTTCTGATAATATTAACAATCTTCTGCTGTGCTTCCTCAACATCTTTAAGTCTGACAGGACCCATATATTCCATATCCTCTTTGATCATGGCAGCAAGACGTGATGAAAGATTGTTAAATATGATATTCTGTACATCTTCATTAGCATTCTTAAGCGCAATGGCAAGTTCATTATTATCAACATCACGAAGTACCGTCTGAATAGCACGGTTATCAAGCATAAGAATATCCTCGAATACGAACATCTTACGTCTTATCTCATCAGCAAGTTCAGGTTCTTCAATCTCCAAAGTCTCCATGATATGTTTCTCAGTACTTCTGTCAACAGTGTTAAGTATTGATACAATAGCATCCACACCACCGACAATGGTGTAATCCTGATTGACCAAAGATGCAAGTTTCTTCTCCAAAACTTTCTCAACCTCCTTGATGACATCAGGACTTGTTCTATCCATAAGTGCAATACGTTTTGCAACATCCGCCTGCTTTTCCAACGGTAGGGAGCCCACCACTGCTGCAGCCTGCGCTGACGGCAGATAAGCAAGAATAAGAGCGATAGTCTGTGGATGTTCTTCCTGAATAAAGTTAAGTAACTGCGATGGGTCTGCTTTTCTGACAAACTCAAAGGGTCTAACCTGTAGAGAAGCAGTAAGTCTACCGATAACGTCTTTCGCCTTCTCTTCACCGAGAGCTTTATCAAGAAGCTCTTTGGCATATCCAATACCACCTTCGGCAATGTACTGCTGAGCAAGACATATCTCATAGAATTCCTCTAAAACCTTTTCTTTTATATCCGGCGGAACATTTCTTGTATTAGCAATCTCCAAAGTAAGCGTCTCTATCTCATCTTCCTTTAAATGCTTGAAAACATTGGCAGATTTCTCCGGACCTAACGAAATCAAAAGGATAGCCGCTTTTTGAACTCCGGATAATTCATCATCAATAGTCACTTATAATTCCTCCCAAATCAATCCCAATCATCATTTAACCAGTTTCGCAAAAGAAGAGCAACCTCTTCAGGATTCTGGTCAACAAACCGTTCAATCTGCTGTCTGGTAGCAGATTTATCACTAAACTCTATATCTTCCAAACTCTGATTTTCTTTAGTAGTAGCCAATAATGCCTCCACCGAAAGTTCCGGTTCAAGTTCAGCAACCTCAACAGGACGCATACCTCTAAATACAACAAATACTAACAATGCAACTATCAAAACAGCCAGTATGAATTGCAGATAATTAGCTATTGTCTGTGCAGCAGATGTCTCCTGTGGATAGAATAAAGGAACTTCATATGCCTGAACTGTAATTCTTTCAGGCGCAATACCTGTCGCATTCTGAATCAACGCAAGAGTACCCTCATCAACCTCAATCAGTTTGCGCTCATCATTCTCAGACTGGAACGCCTCGAAATTAGTACCCTTAAGCTCTCCCGCCTTTTTCATCTTAGCTTCATCATATATAATATATTTGCTAAGAACAACCGCCAGAGATGACTGAGCCGTATTGACCGTACCAACAGCCTTCTTGGTAGTTGTAGTGGTCACACTGTCATTATATTCCTCCTTGATAACATTGGCATTACTGTTACCAAGATTGCTGTCTAATATCTCATAATCATTAATATTATCGTCGTTAGAATCTGTTCCCGGTATTCCGGCAGCACCTTCCTGATTCACGGCTGTATAATAATAATAGCTTGTCTTCGGACCTGTATCTTCTTCCTCATCATCTGTATAATGATGAACATCCTCTATCTGCTGCTCATTAAGATCAATATCAAGATTTGCCGTAACCTCGGCATCATTATACACTCCTGAATTGACCATTAAACTTCTAACTCTGTCCTCAAGATTATCCGTAACCTGTGCTTTAATCTTGATGGCAGCCGATGAATTACCAAGAGCACTGTTAGACCCGCCTTCCGAACCAAAAAGCAAGGCACCGGTCTGATCTATTATACGGATATTATCAGTAGTGCTGTTTCCAAGAGAAGTTGATACATAATTAGCAATACCATCTATACTGCTCTCTTCAAACTTATCGGTAGTTATTATCAAAACACTGGCTGACGCCTCCTTCTCTTTTGAGAGAAGAGAATTGGTGGAATCAGGTATTGTTATCTGTACGGTAGCCTGTTTGACACCCTCAATAAGCTCCAGTTCCTGTGCAATATTTCTCTGTTTGACAATCTTTTGTTTCAACTGTCTTTCACTGTCAGTGGTAGACATACTGTTGTCAAAAAGCAATTCCCAATCATCGCTTTTGTTGGTGGCAATATTATTCTCACCAAGCTTTAATCTTGCAGTAGATTCCTGTTTTTCATTTACCATAAAGGTTTTACCGTCACCGGAAACCTTAATGTCTATTGCTGCTTCATCCAGAACAGTTTTAGCCGCTGCTGCATCTGCAGTGTTATCAAAGGAAACCAACTCTACATATTTTGCACGATTAAGCATGAAAATAAGCGCAACCAAAGTAAATATTACGGCTGCGGTAATACATACGATTAAAGTTTTCTGTTTGCTTGTAAAACGATTCCAGAACTCAATTATTCTCGTCCGGATCGCCTTTAACCTCTCTAACATATAACGTAATCCTCACTTAAATCTGCATATTCATCAGTTCTTTATACGCCTCAATTGCTTTATTGGTAACTCTGACTGTATATTGTAAAGAAATATTAGCCTTCTGCTGTGCAATTGCCAGATCATGAGTGCTTGTAGCATAACCCAAGGCATAATTAATCTCTGACTCCTCTGCTGCATTTTGATAATCATTAGCTTCTTTATACATTTGAATTGCCGAATTTAACAGATTGTCAAAAGCCGCCCCGTTATCTGTATTGACCTTGGATGTAGACAGATTATTATATAATTGATTAATAGCTTCACTGTTTTGTATAGGCATTATCGCCATATAAGGTCACCTCCTATTACTGGAACAACTCAAGCCCCTTAGACGCTATCGCTTTTGAAGCATTAAATGCAGTAGCATTTGCCTCATATGACCTGCTGGCATCTATAAGGTTAGTCATCTCTGTAACTGTATTAACATTAGGCATATGTACATAACCGTTTTCATCAGCATCCGGATGTTCGGGATTATAAGCCATAGGACCTTCCGTCGAATCCTCAACTATTGCCGCAATCTTAACTCCCTTCGCGTGATATGTCTCTAATTTATTACACAATATATGATCAAATGACGCATTGGAATTCTCCTGAAATACCACAGTCTGTCTCTTATATACATCACCGTTCTCATCTCTTGTAGTATTAACATTGGCAATATTCTGAGATATAATATCCATTCTGGTTCGTTGTGCTGTCATACCTGAAGCGGAAACATCCATCGCATTAAATATTCCGTAACTCATCAAACATACCTCCAATCTTACAAACAGATTATAACTTGTCCATATCTGTCAATAGTCCGTTAATTAATTACTTGAAAGAACTGTCTTATATCTCGAAAATTCCTGACCAATCTGTGATACAAGAGTATTATACCTTATCTGATTCTCAGCAAGATATGCATTCTCTGTATCTATATCAACATTATTATTATCAAGACGATATGCAAGTACAGAGTGATCGGTATAAATCATGCCGCTAAAATCTGATAAATGAGTATTGATCTCATCAACCCTGTCGTCTAACGGATCTCCACCTATAAGAGCCTGCTCCAAATATCTTTCAAAAGAAATATCTTTTCTCTTATAGTTAGGCGTATCAACATTGGCAATGTTATTAGCTATTATCGTATTTCTTGAATTAGAAGCATCTGCCGCCTTATCCAAAATGTTAACGTAGTTATAAATGTTAGTGTTAATCATCAAAACACCTCCTGTCTCCCATTCACAAAGCAAAGGACCCATGAGCGAACTCACAAATCCTTTTGCCAACTTCGATATCCATTCTAATTATGTAATTTGATAATTTCATTATATGCATATTCGTTAAGTACTTTAATATTAGTACCCTTCATCCCTGAAGACCTGGTCTCAATTACCCCGGCACTTTCAAATTTCCTAAGAGCATTAACAATAACTGACCTTGTGATTCCTACTCTGTCAGCTATCTTGGATGTGACAAGCATTCCCTGCATATAATAACGATTATCGGCATTTGCCTGATTGTCCTCATTTTCTTTGGCAAGTGCCAGGAAAATATGATACATTGCTTCCTGCTCCGAAGCAGACAGGGTACTGATTGCGGAACGAACAACTGATATCTTTCTGTCCTCTTCAGCCAACTCTTCGTTCTCACTTCTCATCATCTCTAACCCCACAACTGTTGTAGCATACTCACTTAATATTATATCATCAATAGTATAGGGTTTGTCCTCTTTGTACAAAAACAAAGTACCAAGACGTTCTCCTGCTATATCTATCGGAGAAATAATTGCCTGATAATTATCAAGATTATCAAGTTCAAACCCAAGTGTTGCAAGATTAACATTCTCTTTGGTAGATAACACGCCCAAAAGTCTCTCGTTAAGTACCGGATCAATAAAATCACCGACCTTCTGTACGATCATTTCGGTTATCTCACTAATATCAGATCGGTTTTCTATACCTAAAACTTTACCCTTCTTACTAATAACAAGTATATCAGATTCTAATATTTCACTTAAAATTTTGCAAATGTCATTAAATACAACCTTATGTGTACTGTTATTATGTAATAGTTTGTTAATCTTTCTCGTTTTATCTAATAACTGTACGCTCATTAAATCTATCCATCCTGTTCATACAAAAGTAATACTTAATCATATGTATATCATCATCGACAATTTTAACACAATTATGTCAAAATAACAACAATTTTCTGATAAAAAGCCAATAATTACCTGACATGTCCGCAGGAATCATTACTACAAACCAGTTTGTTACCCTTCTCAAGCATAATACTGCCACATTTCTCGCATTTTTCTTTGGAAGGTTTCTGCCACGACATAAAATCACACTCTGGATTATCTATACATCCATAGTACTTTCTGCCTTTTTTGGTCTTCTTAAGTACAATGTCTTTGCCGCATTTGGGACATTCCACACCTATCTTCTCAAAATAAGGCATTGTAAATCTGCATTCCGGAAATCCGGGACATGCCATGAATTTACCATGAGGTCCATATTTAATAACCAGATTTCTTCCGCATTCCGGACATATCTCCTCCGTAACCTCATCTTCAATCTTAATATGCTCCAACTCTTCATTAGCAGCTTTGACCGCTTCATCTAAATCAGGATAAAAATTCCTTATAACAGTCTTCCATTCAATGGTTCCCTCTTCAATATTATCGAGTAATGACTCCATATTAGCTGTAAATTCAGTATCTACGATAACAGCAAAGGCTTTCAACATGACCTGATTAACTGCCTCGCCAAGTTCAGTAACATATATATTCTTCTTTTCTTTGACAACATAATGTCTCGCCAGAATGGTAGAGATTGTCGGTGCATAAGTACTTGGTCTTCCAATACCAAGTTCCTCCATCTGCTTTACAAGCGAACCTTCCGTATAATGCGGGGCAGGCTGGGTAAAATGCTGCTGATCCTCAAAACTGTTGACCTTAAGTACTGTATCTTTATCAATGTTTTTGAATATGTTTTTCTGTTCATCGTTCTCATCTTCTATAGCATATACAGCCATGAATCCTTCGAATGCCAACTTTGTCGAAACTGCACCGAATTC
>JAFUGT010000081.1 GCA_017469275.1 Lachnospiraceae bacterium | reverse complement strand
GTGCATATTATACAGATTCCATAAACAGACCCTTTGCGACCGTCGGTACTTATGCACCGTATTTTGGTGCATTAGTACCGCTACGTGAGCAACGGAGTGAGAACGTGTCTGTGTTGGAACTGCATAATATGCACAAAATAGAAAACGTAAATTAGCTTTTCGCAATTGCCTAAAGAGTATATGAAATGAAAAGGAGAAGATAAATGAAAGCTAAGAAATCTGAAGGACCTGTGAAATGGATACTTATCGCCATAAGTGCAATTTTTCTGTTTGTAATGCTGATACTTCCCCTCATTTATGTTATAGCAACAGCGTTACAGGAAGGTATTACGGTTTTTACTAAAGCTGTTACAGATAAGTATGCGCGTAAAGCAATGAACCTGACAATTGAGGTTACGATAATTACTGTTATTGCAAATACCTTATTTGGTATTTTTGCCGCATGGTGTCTCACCCGGTTTTCATTCAAAGGAAAAAAGCGGATATCTGCTCTTATTGATCTGCCGGTTACAGTATCTCCTATTGTGGTGGGACTTATGTATGTCCTTACTTACGGAAGGCAGAGCGTGATTTCTCCGGTGCTGAAAAGTCTTGGAATCAAAATAATTTTTGCTGTACCGGGAATAGTGCTGGCTACTATATTTGTGACACTTCCTTTTGTGGCAAGAGAGATAATACCGGTACTAAATGCAAAAGGAACCGCAGAGGAAGAGGCTGCGGCTTTAATGGGAGCATCAGGATTTCGCATATTTAAAGATGTAACATTTCCCCATATTAAATGGGCTCTTCTCTATGGTGTTGTTCTCTGCTCTGCCAGAGCCATGGGAGAATTCGGTGCGGTTTCTGTAATATCCGGACATTTAAGAGGAAAAACCAACACTATGCCGCTTTATATAGAATTATTATATCAGGGATATGATTTTACCGGAGCCTTTGCAGCATCATCTGTTTTGGTGGTAATGGCTATTCTGATTCTTATTCTTAGAGGCATTTTTGAAAAAAACTTGATAAAAGAGGAAGATTAGAGTATTATAAGGCTAAATATGAGTTTATAAAGAGGAGAGAAGATTATGAGTGAGAAATTAAAAGTAGGAATATTAGGCGGAACAGGAATGGTCGGTCAGAGATTCATTTCTTTGTTGGAGAATCATCCATGGTTCGAGGTGGTAACAATTGCAGCTAGCCCACGTAGTGCAGGTAAGACTTATGCCGAGGCAGTGGGGGATCGTTGGAAGATGGATACACCGATGCCTGAAGCCGTTAAGAATATAATAGTACACAATGTAAATGAAGTTGAAGAAGTTGCTTCGACTGTTGACTTTGTATTTAGTGCAGTTGATATGACAAAGGATGAGATAAAGGCGATAGAGGAGGCGTACGCTAAGACTGAGACACCGGTGGTATCTAACAATTCTGCTCATCGCTGGACACCTGATGTACCTATGGTAGTTCCGGAAATCAATCCTGAACATATGAAGGTTATCGACTTCCAGAGAAAGCGTCTTGGAACAACAAGAGGTTTTGTTGCGGTTAAGCCTAACTGTTCAATCCAAAGTTATGCACCGGTGCTTACCGCATGGAAGGAATTTGAGCCGTACGAGGTTGTGGCAACTACTTATCAGGCAATTTCAGGAGCAGGTAAGACCTTCAAGGATTGGCCGGAGATGGTTGGCAATATAATTCCATTTATCGGCGGTGAGGAAGAAAAATCTGAGAAGGAGCCGCTTAGAATATGGGGATATGTTGATGAGGAAAAGGGAGAGATCGTTCCTGCAACCAGTCCTGTTATTACATGTCAGTGTATAAGAGTTCCTGTTCTTAACGGTCATACCGCAGCAGTTTTTGTTAAGTTTAGAAAGCAGCCTACCAAAGAGCAGCTTATTCAGAAGTTAGTTGAATATAAAGGTGTTCCGCAGGAGTTAGAACTTCCTAGCGCACCTAAACAGTTTATACAGTACATGGAAGAGGATAACCGTCCTCAGGTTTCGCTTGATGTAGATTTTGAACACGGTATGGGAGTGTCAGTCGGTCGTATACGTGAAGATTCAGTATATGACTGGAAGTTTGTAGGACTTTCTCATAATACAGTAAGAGGTGCTGCAGGTGGAGCTGTGCTTTGTGCAGAACTGTTAGTTAAGCAGGGTTACATAGAGAAGAAATAAAATATAATATTTGGGGGTGGCTACAATGAGAGTATGTATATTATCGTTTTCAATTAAGGGGTGTATTTTAAGCGATAAGATTGAACTTTATCTGGAAGAAGAAGGACATGAAGTTTCTTCTTACGCATCAGAGAAGATTGCGGCCATGGCAGGAAAACAGCCAATCGCTCAGTTAGAAGCGAGTACGGCTAAGGTCTTCTATGAATCAGATGCAATTATTTTTGTTGGCTCGTGTGAAACGGCAATTCGTGCAGTGGCTCCTTTTATAAGGAGCAGAGTTACCGATCCTGCAGTTGTTGTAGTGGATGAATTGGGACAGAGTGTGGTATCCTTATTGTCAGGACAGTTGATTACTTCTAATGAACTGGCATATAGTATTGCGGATCAGGTGGGAGCTACACCTGTTATAACCAATGGTGCCGGCAAAGGCGGAGTATTTTCTGTTGAGGCCTTTGCAAAGAAGAACCATCTGTATGTGGTTGAAAGCGTGCTGGCAAGAGAGATATCGGCAGATCTGCTTTACGGTAATCCGGTTGGGTTTGAATGTGATTATTATATAGAGGGCAGTGTTCCGGATAGCCTCGGAGGAGATAATATCGAGTCAGGAATATTTGTCTCTACGGATCTTTTGTCAAATCCTTTCCGTAATACACTGCATTTAGTTCCTAAGAATATAATTATAGGACTTGTGTGTAGTCCGGGTACAAGGGCTTCGGATATAGAACATTTCATGTATTCTAATCTTGAGAAGTATCATATTCCTGTATCAAGAGTGGGAAGAATATGTTCTCTGCATGCATTAGATGAAGAAGCGGGTATTACTGAAGTTGCGGATTCCATGAATATCAAATATCAGACATATTCAGATGATACATTGTTAGAATTAGAGGGTAATTATTCCGAGGATGACCCTGTTGGAGACATCTTCAATGTGGATCATGCCAGTGAGAGATGTGCTTTAAGGGGAAGCCACGGAGGCAAGCTCATTATTAAGACACAACTTACTAACGGTATTTCCATGGCTGCGGCTGTTAAGAAACTTACAATTAGATTTTAAGGAGATGGATAGATATGGATAAAAAGGAATTGGTCGTGCAAAACGCAGGGGTTGTTGCTATACCAAGAACAGGTTTATCCGTAAAAGGCGAACTTGCGGTTAAAGGAGAACTTGCTAAGATTGAAGAGTTGGCAACAAGAGGAGAACTCTCGGTTATAGGAGAGCTCAGTAAGAATAACAGTGGAGAGAGGATAATAATTGTCGAGAGCATCAAAGCTGCAGTAGACTATCTTAAAGATACAAAAGGTAACGTCCTGACGACCACTGGCGGCTTGGAAATCTATGAATATGCAAAGCTTCCTGATTTCAAAGAAAGAATATATTCCAGAGTTATGGCTGACAGTGAGTTGATAAAGGCATGCGAGGATATAGGAATATCGGGAAGACATCTTATCGGAATGTACGGACCATTCAGTAAAGAAATGAATTGTGCCATGGTTAAGGATTTCAATATTAAGTATATTGTAACTAAGGATTATGGTATTTCAACAGGATTTGTGGAGAAAATGGAGGCAGCCCTAGAAACGGATACAACACTTATAGTTGTAGCCAGCAGTTTTTCCGAGCAGCCGGGCGATGAGGCGGATGTGGTTAAGCGGATTCGCGATGAGATGGCGTAATTATTATTTTTATGTTGAAAATCTGTGTTTTATCATGTATAATGGCGATATGTGAGTGCCCGTATACTGGTAAATGCATAGTTTGACATATCAGATCAGTGGCAATGTTATGATTCATTTAAGGAGGATTATATAATAATGGCAACAATTTCAGCAGGTGATTTTAGAAATGGTGTAACTATTGAGTTCGAGGGAAATATCTATCAGATTATAGAATTCCAGCATGTAAAACCGGGAAAGGGTGCGGCATTTGTTCGTACAAAACTTAAGAATATCGTTAACGGCGGTGTTGTTGAGAAGACTTTCCGTCCTACTGAGAAGTGTGAGACAGCTCATATAGATCGTAAGAATATGCAGTATCTCTATGCCGATGGAGATCTCTATTACTTCATGGACAATGAGACCTATGATCAGATTGCATTAGGTTCAGATGTTGTTGGAGATTCACTTAAGTTCGTTAAGGAGAATGAGAATGTTAAGGTCGCATCTCATGCAGGTAATGTGTTTGCGATAGAGCCTGAGATCAATGTTGTGCTTGAAGTTACAGAGTGTGAGCCGGGTGTTAAGGGCAATACCGCAACAGGTGCTACAAAGCCTTGTACGGTTGAGACAGGTGCTACACTTAATGTACCTCTCTTCGTTAATCAGGGTGACAAGATTGTTATTGATACAAGAACAGGTGAGTACATGTCAAGAGCATAATGTAATCAATATATAATTAATAATTTTTTGAATGTATAGACGCAGGAACTAAGGTTTCTGCGTTTTCTTTTTTTGCAGGATAATCTGTTGGAATAAATGTTACTTTCCCACATATATTTAAGTATGAGAATTAATGTGAAGTACTGTGAATAGTAACGTTTAGAAGACTTATTAAGTGGGAGGAAACATGGAAAAAAGACAGGAAATTCTTAAGATTTTATCAGCTGGTTTAAGGGAGATAATGAGCAGGATGACAATTGACTTTGATAAACTCCAGGAAATCAGGCTGCGGGTTAATGAACCATTTATAATATTGCTTGGAGGGGAAGAGTCCTTTGTCTCAGAAAAAGGTACTCTTGTTGGACAGGCAGAGGAAGCTTATAAGGTTAAGCAAAGAGATATCAAAGAGACGTTGGAATACATAAGCAGTTTTTCACTATACGCATATGAGGATGAAATAAAGCAGGGATTCATAACCGTAGCAGGAGGGCATAGAGTGGGACTTGCCGGTAAGGTTATTCTGGAACAGGGGAAAGTACGCAGCGTTAAGCATATCTCATTTATTAATATAAGAATGTCTCATGAAAAAAAGGGGTGCGCAAGGATGATAATGCCGTACATTTATGATGGTAAAAATATTCACCACACATTGATAATTTCACCACCGGGATGCGGCAAAACAACCCTTTTGCGTGATGTGGTAAGACTAATATCGGATGGGGATGAGAAACATCCGGGGGTAAATGTAGGAGTTATAGATGAGAGATCGGAGATAGGAGCATCTTATATGGGTGTGCCTCAAAATGACGTGGGAATAAGAACGGATGTGCTTGATTGCTGTCCTAAAGCGTATGGGATGCTGATGATGATAAGAAGTATGTCACCGGCTGTAATAGCCTGTGATGAAATTGGCAAAAGAGAGGATATAGATGCTTTGGCATATGTAATGAACTGTGGCTGTAAAATGATTGCAACAGTTCATGGTGATTCAATAGAAGACATTAAGAATAAACCGGTACTTAGAAAACTGATTGAAGAGAAATTATTCAGGAGATTTGTGTTATTGGCGGGAGACGGAAGTCCCGGAAGGATTGACAAGATTTTTGATGAACGGGGAAGCGTATTATATCAGGGGGAAGACGGGTAATCATATATGGGGATGGCATGTAAGATCATGGGAGTGATATTAGTTATCGGTTCAGTCTGTTTCTTTGCAAAGGAAGCTAATGATACCATGAATTTGAGAGTTAAGCAGCTTACCCGGTTGCATGGCCTATTAAGGCAGTTAGAGAGTGAACTTAAGTATTTAAGTTCCACTCTGCCGGAATGTTTTATAAATCTTTCAAGAAGCGCAGAATATCCGTTTGACAGATGGCTTATCGATATGGCGTCTTCCATGGACAAATGTGATATGAAGGATTTTTCGGCAATATGGTGTGAACATCTTGGCGTATTGGCCGATAATTCCGCCTTGTTTCCGGAGGATATTGATATATTGTTGAGTTTTAAGGACAAGCTTTCCGGTTATGATGTGGAGGCTTGTGTCAGAGCGATAGAGTTCGGAATTGTACAGATAGAAGAGAGAAGGAAAAAGTTAATCGATGAGATAAATGAAAAAAAGAAAATGGTTATAAGTCTTAGTCTGTTTGTAGGACTGATTACGGTAATTTTGTTATTCTGAATAAAGTGACTGTCAAGAGGAGAGAACCAATGTCGGTAGAAATGATAATAAAGATAGCAGCTTTAGGTGTGGTGGTGGCATTGCTTAATCAGATATTAAAGCATGTTGGGCGGGATGATCAGGCATTTTTTGTGACAATGGCAGGTATAATTGTTGTGCTGACATGGCTGCTGCCATATCTTATTGATTTGTTTTCATCCATGCAGGGGTTGTTCGGATTGTGAGGCGGATATGAGTTTTATAAAAATAATTTGCGGTGTTATTATTGGGGTTTTACTTATAATCAAATTAAAGGGGACGGGAAGTCCCATGGGAATTTATCTTTCAGTGGCCCTCTCCTTATTTGTTCTTTTCTATGTAATAGACGAAATGAAATATGTCATCGATTTTTTTGAACGTGTAACATCGGAAATTGGCATAGAACCGGGATATATGGAGATTTTGTTAAAGATTGTTGGGATATCTTATATTTGTGAATTTACGGCAAATATATGCAGGGAGACTGGATGTGCGGCAGTGGCAGGACAGGTTGAAATATCCGGAAAACTTACAATGATGGTACTAAGCATGCCGGTACTGTTTGCCATCGTTGACACCATAACG
>JAFUGT010000080.1 GCA_017469275.1 Lachnospiraceae bacterium | reverse complement strand
ATATCTATATTCTTACCCTGTGTAGAAAAAACTTTTGCAGTATTACCCATAATCCTATTACTTCGCTAATTAAGTGCGGAACAAGCGATCTCATCTAATTCTGCAACAGGCATTCCAAACATCATTTTACTTGCTATCTCCTTTGCATTCTCAACTTCCATAGCTAATACTGCCTGTCCCTTCATCTGTCCAACAACACCAACTGTAATTGTATATGTAGGCTTAGAAAATGAAAAATCAGCAAGTGAAGGCTTACCCACCTTAAGGGTAATCTGTGTAACCGTTTCAAACACACTGATTGTTGATTGAAGAAACGGATTAATGTTATTAACATCCAATGCCTTTTTCATGTTTTACCCCTTTTCTGTTTCTTAAAATGCCATAATCGACATCTCTATTTCATAATAATATAGACATTATACATTAAACTGACTTCCGAAGCAAACAAAAAAGGAAACTTTTTTCTATTTTTTTATTTTTATTTGTAATTTTGTATGATATACTGCATAATTATATTAAAACAATGATTAAGTACAATCTGAAAATGTATTATAAATAGCTATGGAGGATGACTATGAATAACGATTTCTATGACATTTTGCCTGATATATCAAAAGCAATCAGCAGTAACTATCTCGAATCCGAACTACTCCTTGGAAAAACCGACAAACCATTACCGACAAGAAGCGTCATCATTGAAATAATCAATGATTTGAGACAACTGATGTTTCCCGGATACTTCAGTGTCGAGAATATTGATTCTGCCGGCGCCTCATATTACACAGGACATATGTTAGCTGTTATACATCACAAATTAAAAAAACAGATTGCTTTGGCACTCGCATATAATAGTGACGAACACATACTCTCTACCAATGATAAAATCTTAGAAAAATCAGAGAGCATCTGTGTGGAATTTTTCAAAACACTTCCGTCAGTACAACAAATGCTGCTGTTAGATGCCCAGGCAGGATATGACGGAGATCCTGCAGCGGACAGTCGTGAACAGGTCATATTCTCCTACCCCGGCTTATATGCAATATTTGTATATAGAATTGCTCATGAATTATACAAAATAAAGGTACCATTTATACCGAGAATAATGACTGAGCACGCTCACAGCAAAACAGGAATCGACATCAACTCAGGTGCTGTCATAGGAAAATATTTCTTTATGGATCACGGTACGGGAATAGTTATAGGTGAAACAACGATAATAGGCGATTATGTCAAACTCTATCAAGGAGTTACATTAGGCGCTTTAAGTACTCGTGGCGGACAACATTTGGCCGGAGTGAAGAGACATCCTACTATCGGTGACAGAGTTACCATATACTCAAACGCCACTGTTCTCGGTGGTGAAACTGTAATCGGGGCCGATTCGGTTATCGGAGGTGGTGCTTTCATCACTTCATCAATTCCGGAAAAAACAAGAGTTTCTGTTACACCTCCGGAACTTGCTATCAAAAATGATACAAATAACAATGCAGCTGAATTATCTGCTACTGATTACATATACGAGATATAATCTGACAATATGAAAAGAAATAAATGTGTGTCATAATTAAATGAAACACCGTTTTACGAGTACAAACATAAAACACAGGCTACATGAGGGTCTAACAAATAATCAAAAAGGTAAAATATATATCAATTATATATCAGGAAAAACAATGGTACTATCGTGTCAAAACATTACTAAAGCATATGGAACTAAAGAAATATTAAACGCAGTTAATTTTCACATTGAAGAAAAAGAAAAAATAGCCATAGTTGGTATAAATGGTGCCGGCAAATCCACTTTGCTAAAGATCATAACCGGCGAAGAAGAATCCGATAGCGGAACTGTTACTCTCGCTAAGGATGTAACTATAGGTTATCTTGCACAACATCAGGAAGAATACTACAAGCAGACGATATATGAAGAATTATTAAGCGCAAAGAAAAATGTTATTGAAATGGAAGAACAACTGCGCAAACTGGAAAAAGACATAGAGACCTTATCCGGAGAGGAACTTCAATCTGCGCTTAACCTATACTCTCGTCTCAACCACACTTTTGAAATGCAGGACGGTTATGCATTTGAAAGCCAGATTATCGGTGTACTCAAAGGACTTGGATTTGATGAGGACGACCTCAACAAACCTATCGCAGAGTTATCCGGAGGTCAAAAAACAAGAGTATCTCTTGGACGTCTCCTTCTCTCCCGTCCCGATATAATACTTCTTGATGAGCCTACCAATCATCTCGACCTCTTAAGCACCTCATGGCTTGAAAACTATCTCAAAAACTATGACGGTGCAGTTATCATAGTTTCTCATGACCGATATTTTCTTGACAGGATTGTGACAAAAGTCGTTGAGATTGAGAATACTAAGGGAACCATCTATCATGGCAACTATAGTTATTATGCTAAGAAGCGTGAGGAGGTAAGACTTTCACAATATAAAGCCTACATGAATCAACAGGCGGAAATCAAACATCAGGAAGAAGTCATTTCCAAACTCAAACAGTTCAATCGCGAAACATCCATTAAACGTGCTGAAAGCCGTGAGAAAATGCTTAATAAGCTTGAGCGTATAGACAAACCTTTAGAAGTACGTGATGACATGCATCTTTCTCTGACTCCCGACATTGAGAGTGGTAATGATGTGTTAACCATTGAAAACCTGTCAAAATCCTTCTCCGATACTCCGCTATTTTCAGACCTTAATATGGATATCAAAAGAGGCGAACGTGTCGCCCTGATCGGTAATAACGGAACCGGCAAAACTACTATACTTAAGATAATTAATCAGCTAATCCCCAAAGACAATGGCCGGGTCATATTAGGTTCTCAGGTTCATGTCGGATATTATGATCAGGAACATCAGGTGCTACATCCTGACAAAACACTTTTCGATGAATTACATGATGCCTATCCCGATATGACTAACACTAAGGTACGTAACACTCTTGCAGCATTTCTTTTCACCGGTGATGACGTATTTAAACTGATCAAAGATATCAGCGGTGGAGAACGCGGACGTGTTAGTCTGGCTAAATTAATGTTAACCGGAGCTAATTTTCTCATATTGGATGAGCCTACCAACCACTTAGACATCACCTCCAAAGAGATATTGGAAAACGCTCTCATAAGCTACACCGGTACCGTATTATATGTTTCCCACGACAGATATTTTATCAACCGTACAGCTACAAGAATATTAGAATTATCCGAGCAGGGAATAACATCATATCTTGGAAATTATGATGACTACCTGTTTGAAAAAGAAAAACAGTCCGCAGGTTCAGCTACGGAAAATGACATTAAAGAAAGCAAAGAAACAGCTAACAAGCGTGACTGGAAACAGGCAAAGGAAGAACAGGCAAAAGAACGGAAACGTTTAAATGATCTCAAAAAAACAGAACAAAGAATTGATGAATTGGAAACAATGTTAGGTCAGCTTAATGAAGATATGTCTCTACCTGAAAATGCAACCAATTCAGCAAAGCTTAATGAGATAGCTCTAAAACAAGAGGAAATCAACAAAGAACTTGAAGAATTATATACCACTTGGGAAAGCTTATCTGAATAAAGGAGACAGGGAACCATTCCCTGTCTTCTTTTTTGAGCTAAAGCATTTTGTGGTTTTCTTATAGCATTGCCTCAAGATTCTTACGGATCTCTTTGATAAATTCTTCAGAATTGAGAACTGTCGGATTATCAATACTTGTTATAAGCGCAAGGTCTTTAGTCATCTTTCCGCCCTCTATAACAGATAGTGTTGCCTTCTCTAACTTATCAGCAAATGTCTGAAGTTCAGTGATTCCATCGAGCTCTCCTCGTTTTCTCAACGCACCTGTCCATGCAAATATCGTAGCAACAGAATTAGTAGATGTCTCCTCGCCCTTAAGATGTTTATAATAATGTCTCTGAACCGTTCCATGAGCAGCTTCATATTCATATACTCCGGAAGGCGAAACAAGCACTGAAGTCATCATTGCAAGCGAACCAAATGCTGATGAAACCATATCAGACATTACATCTCCGTCATAATTCTTACATGCCCAGATAAATCCACCCTCGGCTTTCATTACTCTGGCAACTGCATCATCAATCAGAGTATAGAAATACTCAATACCGGCAGCCTTAAATTTATCATCATATTCTGCATCATAGATTTCCTGAAAAATATCTTTGAATCTATGGTCATATTTCTTGGAAATTGTATCCTTTGTTGCAAACCATACCGACTGCTTAGTATCAAGCGCATAATTGAAGCAGGCTCTAGCAAAACTTGAGATTGAATCATCCAAATTATGCATACCCTGGATAACTCCGGGTCCCTTAAACTCATGAATAGTCTCTCTTATCTCCGTACCGTCTTCACCTGTAAATACAAGTTCTGCTTTTCCTGCCCCGGGAATTTTTATCTCTGCATTCTTATATACATCACCATAAGCGTGTCTTGCAAGAGTAATCGGCTTCTTCCAATTCTTAACACAAGGCTCAATTCCCTTAACAATGATAGGGGCACGAAATACCGTTCCGTCAAGTGCGGCACGAATGGTACCATTAGGTGACTTCCACATTTCCTTAAGATTATATTCTTCCACACGGGCAGCATTTGGTGTGATCGTTGCACATTTAACTGCTACACCATATTTCTTTGTCGCCTCTGCGCTATCCAAAGTAACCTGATCGTCCGTCTCATTTCTATGTTCTAATCCGAGATCGTAATACTCTGTTTTGAGATCAATAAATGGATAAAGTAATTCATCTTTGATCATCTTCCAGAGAATCCTTGTCATCTCATCTCCGTCCATCTCCACCAAAGGAGTTGTCATTGTAATTTTGCTCATAATTATATCCTCCTGCATATATCATTTATATTATTTATCACGTTGCTTTTGCTACGTGTGTACACCACGATATTTCTAATAATTATTCATCATCGTCATCATTCCCCTTCTGCCCCATTACAAATAAAGCAGCCACCACCACAATTGAAATGATCATACAAATGGCAATCAGCCATGGTTTTGATGTATCTCCCGTATTAGCAATTCCAATCATATATTGAAACATAAAAATCACCTCTTATTCTTCAGGATGGTAATTATCAACCACATCCGGATCAGGTATTGCCTTATGAGTCGAATTGACAAAATTCCTCACTTCAGCCATTGCACTGTTAATAGGAATATTGGTACCTGCCCCTGCAACGCAGCCTCCCGGACACGCCATACCTTCAATAAGACATCCGTTCTTCTTTCCAGCCTTGGCAAGCATAAGCATTTTACGGCATTCATCAAGACCTTCCGCATGCTCAATGTTAACCTCTGTACCCGGATAATACTCATTAATACATGACTCGATAGCTTTGGCAACTCCACCTGCAACTGCATAGCCTCTTCCTGCTCCTGTTGCATCCTCCATGGGCTCTCCCACCTTGAAGTCATCAAATTCTATATCTCTGGCAATAAACATTGCATCAAGTTCCTCAAAAGTAATTACGAAATCCACATCACTTCTTACTGTTCTTCTCATAGCCTCTAACTTCTTGGCAGCACACGGACCGATAAAGACAACGCCTGCTTCGGGATGCTCTTTCTTGATCATCCTTGCAGTTGCCACCATAGGAGTAAGCGCATTGGAAATCTTATCTATCGTCTCGGGAAAATGCTTCTTAGAAAGCATAGCCCAGGATGGGCAGCATGATGTCAAAAGAAATGGAACTTCACCCGTAGCAACTTCCTTTACATAGTGCTCCGCCTCAGTCATACACCCCATATCAGCACCCATTGCGACCTCATATACACCTTTAAAGCCCAATTTAATAAGCGCAGCCTTGATCTTGTCAGGAGTTGCATATTTGCCGAACTGACCTACAAAGGCGGGAGCAAGTGCAACATATATATCCCTACCTGAACGCAAAGCCCTTATCAATTGGAATATCTGAGACTTATCTGCAATGGCACCAAAAGGACAATTGACCATGCACATTCCACAGGATACACATTTCTTCTCATCAATCTTTGCACGCCCTAATTCATCACTTATGATTGCTTTAGCACCACAGGCATCAGCACAGGGACGTCTCTTATAAGAAATTGCATCATAAGGACAATTTGCTTTACATTTACCGCATTTAATACATATATTCTTATCAATTACTGATTTACCATTCTCCATATGAATCGCATGTACAGGACATACTTCCATACAGGGATGAGCTACACAGCCCTTACACTGATTGCTCACCTCATATACATTCTGCTCACAGGCATTACAGGCAGCCGGAATGACCTGCATAAGTGGCGGTTCATAATATTTCTCATCAATATTACTTTCCTCAATTCCCTGAGTAAGATGAACAGGGTGATCCTCCGGTCTTAGTGACATACCCATTGCTAATCTGATACGCTCACTTGTAATTGCACGTTCCCTGTAAATACTTTCAAGATACTGAGGAGTATCTCCCGGAGTAATCTTATAAGGTATCGCTTCAATATCATCAATAATATTTTCAGAATTATATGCAAGATTAGCAACTTCCGTAAATACCTGTTTACGAATTCTTTTTACATTGGTAATTATATTTCTCACGTTGTCCTCCTGTCAGTTATCTAAAAAACTTGTAATTTGCAGTTATACAATCAACCTTAACAGTATCTATCAAAAAGCCTGCCATGTATATATTAGGAACTGTCCACGCATTGACTCTGACACCCTTTTCGTGAGCAGCCCTCACCACGTCTTTTGTAACCTGATTATAGTTAACCCCAAGCTCTGCATTTAATCTTTCACAGGTGTCAATAGTTGTCTGATCAAGTTCATAAGTCAGATATCCCAAATCTACAGTATCTCCATCATATTCCTTGAGTCTTCTGATTCTTGTCAGATTAATTTCTTTAAATGATATAATTCTAACCTTTTCTGTCAGATCATATTTTTTAACCATCTTTAGCAGATCCGTCAAAAGTGCTTCCGACATGGACGCTTTGAGTTCAATATAGTACTTGGCATTAGGATATCGCTTAGACAAAGCAAGTACCTGTTCTAATGATGGAATATATTCTCCGGAATATGTACTTACATTATTACCCGATGTTATTCTGTAGTTCATTGCTCTGCTAAGAGAAATCTCTGTAACCTTGACATCCTCACCGGTAATATCAAGCAGCGATTTGT
>JAFUGT010000079.1 GCA_017469275.1 Lachnospiraceae bacterium | reverse complement strand
TATAGCTTCCAAGGAAGGTCTGAAGATTCTTTTTATTCCACTCCTCACTCTGCATAAAAATCGGATATCCTGTTCCCTTTTTCTTGAGCGTAGGTCTTAAAGTATTAATCCAGCCTGAATACAAACTTGCATCCCATGTCTCATCAGGCGCATTTTCTATCTCTTCTCTTAAAGATGCCATATTTTCATTGTAATTCTTATAATCAGTTTCGCCCATATCCGAAAGGATTGAAAGTGCGGTATCAGAACCAAGAGCTGCCGGAACGTCGAGTGCATTAGGAAGCATTCTGTAATCATTTGAGGAATTTTCCAAAACATTTCTATAGCAAAGCTGCGTAAATATAGCTTCATCTATAGAAAATCTCTGTCCCATAAATCTGTATCCTATTATCTTGTCTGCTACCTCTTCATCCGTATCGCCGGCATAAACCGGAACGGAATTAATCTTTGGCGGCTCAAGTTCATCACAAAGCTTTTTGTATGTATTAAATGCTGTATCATTTCCCGCAAGCTTGTCTACAGAGATATCCTTGCCATATGCCGCTTCAATTATCGGACGGAATTCATAATAGCCGCAATCATCGGATGCCCCTGCAAAGAAGGAAGTAACCACATAAATTTTTTCCCAGTTATTAAAAGCATCCCCCTCCATCGCAAGTGTCATAAGAAGTGCTGAACGAGCCTGCGTATCATCTGCTACAGCAAAGTTACGTCTTCCATACCACATCATAGCTCTGAAATATCTTTCAAGCTGCTCATTGCCTTCATAATATCCTCTAGGTTTATATTGAGAATAATCTTCATAAACAGGCTCGGAACCGGTTGAAAACAAAGGAGAATCAGTAAGCTGAGTCGCGTCATTTATTAGGGCAAGTTCTTCATCTACAACTGCACTTACATCTCCCGGAACCTGTGTATTTGGATCAAGCAGTTTATTGCCTATGGCAAAAAACGCAAGATTATTCTTTGCTGCCTGCTCCCATTCAGTTCCCTTGAGCACATCATACTGCACCTGTGTTGCATTCATCATCTGGTTTGATAGGTTTAATAAATCAGTTGAAAGATGTTCCTTTTCGGTAGTTCTTAAAAGGTGCGCAAAATACAGGTGATAAGTATGCATCATTGAATCAACAGTTACAAAATTAGCATAGAAATCATAACGATTACTTTCATATAATCCAAAAAATTCATCGCCATATCCCGGAACAACAACAAAACCATTGTTAATTAAAAATTCTTTTTGATCGTCCGAAAAATATTCTACCAGCTCACTGTTATATACATTATCAAAATTAGGATTAATAGTATATTCCGTCACACTTGCTATAACCGCACCTTTATCTCTCCCTGCAACACCATTAAGCAAGTTCGGTCTCTCAAGATATGCTACCTGAATATCTCCGACACTTTGAGCCTCCGTCGTGATTGAATTATCATCGCTTTCAGTAGAATCATCAACTATATCTACAATACCATTATCATTTTTAACTTCCAGTTTCTTATCTTTCTTATTACCCTTAACAAGAAAAACAACCGCTACCGCTATAACAGCTACAGCCAAAACCGAAGTAATAATAACTGCAATTTTCCTACCGTTCATGTATCTCCCCCTTACATTTTATATCTATGCAAGCGTGCCATGGGGACAGGCACCTTGTCACTTGCCCGTCCCCATACAACTTACATTATTTCTTACACATCTGGAGTCTAAGGACTGCTCTCTTAAGTGCAAGCTCAGCCCTGTTGTGATCCTGAGTATCATCGTTTATACGACGTTCGGCACGTAATTTTGCCTCCTCGGCACGTTTTTCGTCTATCTCCTCCGGCCACTCTACGCTTTCCGCAAGCATAATGATGGAATCCTGAAGAACCTCAACGAATCCCGTATGAAGTGCAGCCTGTTTTTCTCCCTCAGTCTCCACAATCT
>JAFUGT010000078.1 GCA_017469275.1 Lachnospiraceae bacterium | reverse complement strand
TGTTGTGGTAATAGTTCATGGTGTACAAGGAGGTGCCATATGAACATTGATGCGATGACAACTAACAGAGACATGAGATACTACGTCGAAGCAGCTATGGCCATGACAAATAATACCAGTCCCGAGGATCCGCCATCTGCAATAATCAGCTCTATCTCGTTTTCATCAATGCTTGAAAACGACATAAAGATGGAGCTACTTAAGGATCACTAAAAATACATATTATTATTGTACAACAAAAAAGACACTTCTTAGAACTTCTTCTAAAAAGTGTCTTTTTAGTTTGTATTAATACTGATTACTCAGCTACGTAAGGCATAAGTGCCAGAATCCTTACTTCATACTACCTTATTACCCATTATCGGTAATTATCAAGTATAATCGGTAATTCATGTCTGATATATCAAAGTATTATCAGTAATTATTCCGAATGAAAAATCGGTCAAAAGTAGGTCTTTTTCATTTCGGTAGGTCTTTATTTTTTAGAAGGCCTCTTCTTAGAATTCCTTCCACTTTGCAGATAAGCTCTGCATTGCCTCCTGTTTTTTAGTTCCGGTGGCTTCGGCATAGACATCCATCGTAGTCTTGAAGTTCTTGTGCCCCATAACCGCCTGAATTACTTTCACATTTGTTTCGTTTTCGCAGAATCTTGTACAAAAGGTATGTCTCAGATAATGCACTGAGAAGTTTGGCAACAGCATCGGCTCTCTCTTCTCTTTAGCAGCCTTTACTTCCTCTTCCATATTATATGAAGTAACTATTCTCTTAATAGCTGAATTAAGATTCTGTTCGCAAAGGACATCTCCGTTTGCGTTCTTGAAGATAAAACCACTCATACCTTCAATCTCAGTCTCATTGAATCCAGTAACAAGCTGCTCTTCATATATGCGCTCGAAGCAATCATGCACCTGATCAAGCATCGGAATAACACGAATACCTGCCTCTGTTTTTGGAAGAGATACACCAAGTCTTCTGGCTGGATCTCCACGATGTCTCTTAACTCTGACTAAACTGTGGTTGATATCTATGGTACGCTTGTCCATGTCGATATCTTGCCAGCGAAGGCCTATAAATTCTCCGCATCTACAGCCAGTTCCAAGAAGAATCATGAATATTGGCCACCAATGGTCGTACACCTCATGTCCATCCATATAATTCATGAATGCCTTTTGTTGCTCTATTGTAAGAGCATTTCTAATTCCTTTGTTCTTCCCAAAATCATTTGAAAGTTCTCCGAGAACTCCGTGACAAGGATTCTTCCTTATTATATCGTCACGCACAGCCATCTCAAATGCCGGATGTAAACAACAATGAATGGTTGATACTGTGTTAGGCTGGATTCCATCCTCTGTAACAAGTTGCCGGTAAAAGAGTTTTACATCAGAGAACTTAATCGTTCCGATAATGCGCTCGCCAAAGCCGTTACGAACATGCTTGTTATACATCATTTCATAATTGGCTCTTGTGGTTCTCCTGAGATTGGTCTTAACCGCCATGCATCTGTCAAACACTTCATTAACAGTAATATGACCTGCTACATAGTGATCAATTCCATCTAACTGATCGCGCTTAAGCTCATCCTCTTTTTCGCGTAGCTTTGCCAGATCCTTGGAATAAATATATCTACGTACACCCTTTGAATCCAAATAGCTGTATTGATACCTGCCATCTTGCTCCCGGTAGCGCTCACCTAATCTTAAGACTCTGCCTTTATTATCCTTTCTGGACTTTGCCATAAAATCGCCTCCTTCTTATTAAGAAAGAGACCATTGCTTTTGGTTACTTGGAATAAACCAATTGTATTCCTTCCATAATAACCTGTGTCATCGTCATAGAATGCTCCTCGGCGTACTCCTTCAGCTTAGAATAATCATCCGATGTTAATCTGATTGTCACTGGACTTTTCTTTGGATTATCCGAAAAAGGATGCCCAACTTTTCTTTTATTCTCAGCCAAAACAACACCTCCTTGCATCTATACTTATTATAATTAACGTATGACATCAATGCAAGGTCTCTTTTTAATTCTCAATTACTCTGCAGGTCTCAAGATACTTATCTATTATTTGAGTATTTACCAAAACCATCTTTCCAACCTTGTATGTTGCATTGGCATTACGTGCCAGCTTCTCAAAAGATTTCTGGCACATATCATATAATTCTGC
>JAFUGT010000077.1 GCA_017469275.1 Lachnospiraceae bacterium | reverse complement strand
TTGTAGTAACCAATGTCACTTTGTTAGTTTTGGAAGTATTCTTTTTTGACGTCACATCAATCTCATAAACAAGGTCTGAACTTGCTGTCCCGTCTATTTCAACTGTCTTAACGTTACCTTTTGCCTTATCAAATACAACGGAAAAATCATTGGCATCCGATCCGTTTACCTTAACCGTCACACTTTTATCGAGAAGAGTTCTCTTATACTCCGTTGTCCCTGTATCTGTCGTTTGGTCTATCTTCACATAACTATTGGAGGGCGTTGTACTATCTATGTGAAATGAATAAGTAAACATTCCCGACCTCGACATGGATGCAGTCCTTGCCTCAGTAAGCATATCATCAATCCTTACCGCAACATAATTGGCATCCCTTGTATACATCATCCCGAGACCGAGTGACATTACACCAACCATAACTGCCATTATCGCAATAACAACAATCAGTTCGACAAGGGAGTATCCCCCATTATCTATTCTGTTTCTTGCACTATTAATTCTTCTCACCTTACTATTTCACTCTATCTTCTTCCGTTCCACCCTAATCCTCCGGGGAAGGCAATTTACATTCAAGGAAGTCCACAGTTCCATCATTATATTTCACTGTGCACCTAGCCGAATACGGCCAAGAACTCCCACCATCCAAAACCAGCTTATCGTCATTAACGTATCTGCTCTCTGAATTATCCACTCCTAAAAAACAATATACTCTATCATCCATATCTCCATAGGCGGGGCATGATGTATCTTTGTACTTCATCACAAATTCACGTCCCAAGCGATTGACACACGCATCAAGACCTATTCTCTTTGCTTCTTCAAAAGTGAGCATTACAATCACGTCTCCTTCCTTGCAATTATAGCGTATCTTCAAATTCCACAAGAATTCCGGTCATACCGGAGATTACTCTGCTTTTCTTTTGTCCTATATGTCGTAAAAATTTTCTGTCATTAATAGATGCCTCCGGCATTGGCTCCCCAGGGTGCGAATGAGCATACAACTCAAGTTTATGTGATATTAGCTCCTGTTCATATTTAGGAAGAACATCACATTCAAGCGAAGTACCATGCCATAACACATCTATATCTTTGCCTCTTAGCAGTGCAAACTCGTCACCTGTTGCGGCTGTAAGGTATGCTAGATCCTTAACATCAATAAACCCTGAGACAAATTTAGCATCGTTTCCCTGGTTAGGAACCCTGTCAAGTAACGCTTTACGATGTTCATTTAGCTTTGCCCTTCCATCTCTTATTGCTGCCAAAGACACCGCTGTTGACCGGGATGATGACAGCACATCAGTCTCTGCGTCCTCTATTCTTCTTTCATTAAATCCCATGTAATGCCCCTCATCACTCTACTTCTCGCCTTTCTGCCAATTTTCATAGTGCATAAATTCATTATAATCAGCTTCTATACGCTCCCGCTTGATCTTAGAGCCAGGTTCAATGTTATATAAAAGTGAAGTTCCATCCGTTTTAGACAAATAACTGATAAGATAGTAATTCATATATCCCTTATGCCCCTTATATGTATCTCCCGTATCAGCATTCTTGTTTTTTATCAAATTAATCTCTTTTTCTATTCGTGACTGAATAAGACCTCTGTC
>JAFUGT010000076.1 GCA_017469275.1 Lachnospiraceae bacterium | reverse complement strand
TTGGATGTGCCGGTCTTAACCGGCCGGCATAATCCTTTGCAATAACCTACAAAATGTAGGTGCAACAACCTACAAAACCGTTTTGCAACAACCTACATTTTTATTTTGCAACTTTCTGCAAAAAGGGCTTGCAAAAAACATAGTATACCATTTACAGTCTAATGCAATTGGATAACTGATATCCAAAGATTGTAATCTATCATCTTCAAGCTTTGGTGCTGTATCAGCAGCAATATTCAATTTACCATCTCTAAATTCAAACTTGGTCACCTGATACATTAAGGGCTCATATATCTCAAGACCATAATCACAAATCGCTTGTCTGAATCGATCATAATTATAAGACTCATAATAGAAGGAATTAGTTTCTTGAATATCACCATTAGCATACTCACTGCTAAATGCATTAGCAGCTTCGTCATAGCTGTTGTATTCTTTACCATTTACACTATATGAGCAATACTGTGAATCACTCTTTAATTCTTCTCCAACAATACCTGGAAGATCTTTATAATATGTGTCATCCAGTTCAATTACAAATTGATTATCTGCGGACCATGACTTTGACTCTTCAAAATACTTGTATTCGGTAATTGTAGTACTATTCAACTGTGGAAGCATTCCTTTCTCTGTGTATATACTATTATTGCCAATGCTTATTATTTCTCCATTACCCAATTCATTGACTCCATTGAATTTATCTAGAGTATAAATAAAATTACAATCAACATCATACATAATGACTTCAGGAATACCATCTTTGTTTGGATCAACCATATAATATTTTGTGGTTTCATAATCTCCAAATTCATAACTATTAAAATATGCTTCTTTCCAAGCGTCATCTTCGGAAAATGTTTGTCTTTCAGATATACCTTTAAAAGAATTATATGCCTCATACATACTGCTATACTTTATACCCTCGTCCAATAAGCTTGAAAAAGAGCCAAGTGATAGTATATAGGAATCGTATTCATCCTTAGTTACTTCTTTTCCACTATCCCCACTACCAATATAATAACTATTTTCTCCAGAATATTCCGCTCCATTTAATATTGGTTCATAATATGCAATAACTTCTAAGCTTCCATTTGATAATTTCGCATAATAATCTTCTCTATACATACCACCATAGCGAAAATACCCTTGTCTCTCATTATAATCAAAAAAAGAAGCACTTGAATAACATAACTGTATAACCTCACCATCATGATACGAAAGAGCAAGAACGCCTAGATTTAATCCAATTACTAATTCAGGAATATCATCATCGTCAATATATACAAATTCATAACTATGCTCTTCGAAATTACCATTATCAAGATATCTCTGATATGCAGCATACGCCAATTCATCCGGTGTATTGGGTTCAGTTCTGTAATCCATCTTTACCATTTCAGAGTCTGTATCTATATCAGATTCTGCATCATCACTGTTTTCTTTTTCATCTTCAAAAATATCAATATTCGTACTGGACTCTGTTTCACCTTTTGTTGTTTTATTTATATCTACATTTTTTCCACAGCCACTGAATGATGATATCATAATTGTCGAAATCAATAATCCGGCTAACAGCTTCTTCAACATGTCAGCATCCCCCTTTTTAACTCGTTTTTTATACATTTTTCATCTTTACAATTATTACATAAAATAGAGCTTCAGTCGTTAACAACTGAAGCTCTTGCAATCTTCCTCATTTGTCCTTCGTCAATAAGTCCTCTGGCTTTAGTCTCTGGAAGTATACTATCCTTCAATGAGTAGTTGTTTCTATTGACCCATCTGAGCAGCTACCTCAGCAGCGAAGTCCTCATTCTTCTTCTCCTGACCTTCACCGGTCTCATAACGAATGAAGCTCTTAACAGAGAAGTTCGCACCGTTAGCCTTCGCAACCTCTTCAATATACTTGCCTACCGTCTGCTTGCCATCCTCTGCCTTAACGTAGATCTGGTCTAATAAGCAGATCTCCTTTAATTCCTTCTTGATACGTCCAAGGATCATACCCTCGATTACCTTCTCCGGCTTCTGGGATTCCTTCGGATCGTTCATGATCTGAGCCTTTAAGATCTCTTTCTCGTTATTGATATAGTCATCGCTGACTTCCTTATCGCTGACATACTTCGGATTCATGGCTGCAACCTGCATTGCAATATTGGTCATTGCTTCCTTGATCGCATCATTTACTACATCCGTAGCAGCCTCGACAACTACTGCAATTCTGCCTTCACCGTGAGTATAAGATACAACGATGCCGTCTGCAGCGGTTACCTTAACGAATCTGTGGATCTTTAAGTTCTCACCGATGACAGCG
>JAFUGT010000075.1 GCA_017469275.1 Lachnospiraceae bacterium | reverse complement strand
CAAGAATAGACAGATTGAAATTAGGTAAACCGCAGGTCGGAACTATTCAGCTTAATGCATATCAGGATGGTAATAACGTAACTATCGAGGTTATAGATGATGGTGCGGGTATTGATGTTGAGAAGGTTAAGCAGTCTGCAGTTAAGAAGGGACATATTACTGAGGAACAGGCAGAGATGCTCACTGAGAAGGAAGCAATCGATTGGTTATTCAGACCTGCATTTTCAACTGCGGAAAAGATATCTGATGTTTCCGGACGAGGCGTTGGTCTTGATGTAGTTAAGAATAAGATTGAAGGCTTAGGCGGTGACGTGGAGGTGAGCACAAAGTTAGGTGAAGGTACTAAGTTTACTGTTCGTCTTCCTCTTACACTTGCAATTATTCAGGCACTTATGGTTGAAGTAAGAGATGAGAAGTACGCAATTCCTCTTAATTCAATTGTTACGATTGAGGATATACTTGTAAGTGATATTAAGTATGTTCAACAGAAGGAAGTTATTAATCTTCGTGGTACGGTAATTCCTATTGTGAGACTTGATGAAGTATTAGATTGTCCGCCGAGAGAAGAAGAGCCGGAGAATCTTGTGGTTGTTATTGTTAAGAAGGGTGACAAGCAGACAGGTCTTGTTATAGATAACCTTCTGGGACAACAGGAGATAGTTATCAAGCCGCTTGGAAAATATATCAATATTCCGAAGGTTATAAGTGGTGCAACAATTCTGGGTGATGGTGGAGTTGCCCTTATAATTGATTCTAATTCTTTAATATAAGGGGGTAAAAAACATGGATGAGAATGAAATTTTGGCAGAGCCCAAACAGTATATAGTCGTTAAGTTGGATCAGGAACAATATGGAATTGATATTTCCTTTATCGATAATATTGTTCGTTTGGAGAGAATTACAAGAGTACCGAAAGTTCAGTCTTTCTTTCCGGGTGTGATTAATCTTCGAGGTGAGATAATTCCTGTTATGAGTCTTAGAAATCGTTTTGGACTTGCTGATAAGGAATACACCAATGCTACAAGAATGATAATACTGAAACCTGAAAATGGTGCCAAAATAGGTATTCTTGTAGATGAAGTAAGAGAAGTTGTTACATTAGAGGAAGATAATATCGAAAAAGCCGCCAGAGATGAGCAGGGAATGAATCTTCTTGGGGTTGGTAAGTATAAAGATACACTTATTTCATTACTTAATATTCAGGAAATCATTCAGGAATTAGATAACGCATAGGAGATTTTTATGAATAATGACGATTTGACAAATATGAAAATTGACGTTCTTACCGAAATCGGCAATATCGGGGCAGGTAATGCAACTACTTCTCTGTCAGTTCTGTTACAGAATAATCTTCGTATGGAGATGCCGGTTGTTAAGATTATGGGCTTTGATGAGGTCCCGGAAATGATTGGAGGTGCTGAGACGGTTGTTTCTGCCGTTCTTACTCATTTTAGTGGTGATGTATCGGGTATGATTTTATTTGTGCTTGAGCTTAACGAAGCGAAAAATCTTGCAGGATCAATGCTTAACAAGACTTATGATGAAGGTTTTACTCAATTTGATCATATGGACAAATCTGCACTCAAAGAAGTAGGTAATATTCTAATGAGTTCTTATCTTTCTTCTATAAGTACATTAACTAATCTGCAGGTTCATACGGATCCTCCGGCAATATGTGTTGATATGGCCGGTTCGGTACTGGATCTTCCGCTGATTGAACTTGGTCAAATTGGTGATAACGCTCTTATTATTGATTCCAAGTTCATGGATAAGGATGAACCTATAGATGGTTTCCTTATGTTCGTTGCTGATGAAGAATCATATGATAAAATATTTAAGTCTTTAGGTATTATTTAATCTATATATTTAGGAATCAGGTGTTTGATAGAAATGGCAGAATTAATTAAAGTAGGTATTGCTGACTGGAAAGTATGCAATATACCTGATACGATTACCACTATTGGTTTGGGATCGTGTGTAGGAGTTGTTATATATACAGCTAATGACTCATTTTGTGGAATGCTTCACATAATGTTACCATCCAGCAAAGAAATTAAAAATAATTCAAATCGTGCTAAATTTGCAGATACCGGTATAGAGGATATGGTCAGTTCCCTGGAGAAAAAGGGTATGCGAAGATCTGCAATGAAAGCGAAGATAGCGGGCGGTGCAAAAATGTTCCAGTTTTCAGGAAAGTCGGAATTGGGTACCGTTGGAGATAGAAATGTTAATTCTGTTAAAACAAAGCTAAAGGAGTATAATATTCCGATTATTTCAGAAGATTGTGGGGCGGATTTTGGAAGGACAATTAGCTTCAATATTGATACTAAGATGTTGATGGTTCGTTGTGCCGGAAGACCAGATAAACAGATTTAGGAGTTGGTTTATGAAACTACAATATTTGAGAGCATTTATTGTGTTGTTAGCCGGTCTGATTGCATTAATCATTAATATGAAAACAGGCAGGGAAGTTACACGCTCCCTGCTAATTGTTTTAATTGTAATTGTTGTTTTCTATTTCATCGCTACTCTTGTTGTGGAGATTTTGCAACAGGGTATGGAAAAAGCGGCAGAAAAGGATCGGGAATTAGAAGAACAAAGGAGACTCGAAGAGAGGCAAGAAGAATTAGAAAAACAGAAACAGTCAGAAGCCGGTGATTTGGAAGATTCTAATGGAGTTATAGAAGAAGATTTCTAATCATCAATTAATTCTGTTATATATAATGGGGTGTAATGATGGATGAAACTAAGAGAGCAAAATTATGGGAAGACTATAAACGTTCAAAAGATGACAAACTGCGTGAACAAATTATAGTTGAATATGTTCCTCTAGTTAAGCTCGTTGCGGGCAGGCTCAATATGTATCTGGGTTATACAGTTGAATATGATGATCTGGTAAGTTATGGTGTATTTGGTCTTATTGATCCAATTGATAAATATGATTTTGATAAAAATATCAAGTTTGAGACATATGCAAGTCTGCGTATTCGCGGCTCAATACTTGACCAGATTAGAAAAATGGATTGGATACCCAGATCGGTCAGGCAGAAGCAGAAACAGCTTGATGCTGCTATTACCGCATTGGAGAAGGAAAAGGGTGTTAATGTTAATGAGCAGGATATAGCAGATAAACTCGGTATTACTATTGAGGAATACCGCAATTGGGAAAGTTTATCCAATATATCTAACATTGCATCTTTAGATGAATTTATGGAGCAGGGTACAGAGGGGAGTGTTAAGGAATTTCGTAATACTACCTATATTGAACCTGAAGAATCCATAGATAATGATGAAGTCAAGAAAATGATAATGGATGCATTACAATTATTGACGGAGAAGGAAAAGAAAGTTGTTCTGTTATATTATTATGAAGATCTGACGCTCAAAGAAGTAGCCAAGGTTCTCGAAGTTTCAGAGTCTCGAATATCTCAATTACATTCCAAAGCGTTGGAAAAAATGAAAAAGCATTTGGGCAAATATTTCGAGTTGTTAATGGGTTAGATTGTTGTATCGGGGGTGTTGTTTATGAAATATACTAATGCATATTTTCAGTTGGATATCAGACCGGATGGGGTTTATCTTCATTTATATCCTGCGATGGATAATGGGAAGCCAATTTCAATTCAGGAGTTGGTTACATATCTTGAGGAATGTGGCATAAAGAATTTTGATCTGAAATCTCTTAATACCGCTATTACCAATAACAGAGAAGAGACAAATATATTGTTGACTAAGGAAATGATATCTGAGGTTGGAGAAAAGGCAACTGTTAGAATCTCTGATGATAGTATGGCGGCATTTATCAGATTTTATCCGCCTTCAAAAAATGGTAAGTTCATGACCGAGAAAGAGATACTTGGTGAGCTTGCCAGATATAATATCAAATATGGAATTAACGTGAAAATAATAGCAGCTTATATGAAGGGCAGACAGTTCTGCAGGGATATTCCCATAGCTAAAGGGAAAGCTGTTGTGCAGGGAAAAGATGCTGTTATCAAATATTATTTTCAGACTAATCCAACGGCTGCACCTAAACTGTTAGAGGACGGCAGCGTTGATTTTCACGAATTATCCCTGTTTGTTTCCGTAAAGAAAGATGACCTTCTTGCGGAACTTATTCCTGAACAACCGGGAGAAGAAGGTATGGATATTTTTGGTAAAAGAATACCACCTTCGGCCGTTAAGAAGAAAATAATCAAATTTGGTAAAAATATCAGATTGACGGAAGATAAGTTAAAGATATATTCTGAGGTGGACGGAGATGTCAAACTTGAAGGAGATATGGTATTTGTATCTAACACATACAATATACCGGCAGATGTTAATCCCTCTACCGGAGATATTAATTACAATGGCAATGTCGTTATTGCCGGTAATGTACATTCGGGATTTAAGGTTGAAGCTTCAGGAGATATAGAGGTTCATGGTGTTGTCGAGGGAGCAACTCTGATTGCCGGAGGCAATATTGTATTAAAACGTGGAATACAGGGTATGGGCAAAGGTATATTGCAGGCAGGTAATGATATTGTCACTAAGTTTATAGAAAGCAGTACAGTCAAAGCCGGTAATGTGGTCAATACAGGTTCAAGTCTTCATTCCAATATTGAAGCCGGAGAAGAAATAATTGTTAGTGGACGTAAAGGGTTTGTTATCGGTGGTAATGTATCTGCAGGTAAGAAGATAGAAGCCAGTGTGTTTGGCAATAAAATGAATACTGTAACTGAGCTGCGCGTGGGTGTAAAACCGGAGGTTATGGACAGGTACAAGGAGCTGACTACATCTATTAACGAAAAACAAAACAGCATGATAGAGTATAAACAGACGTTAGATACATTAAAAAAGAAACTTGCAAGCGGAGCCAAACTTTTGCCGAACCAATTGGTTATGGCGAAGCAGGCCGGTGAACAATTGAAGCTCTTATCTGATGAACTTGACAAAGATTCAGAAGAATATATGCAGTTAAAACAGGAGATAGAAGAGAACAAAGATGGAAAGATAGTTGTTAATCAGACTGTTTTTCCGGGAGTGTGTATGTTTATTTCCAACAGAGTTTTTCCTGTCAAGAGTGCTTTGACTCATTGTCAGTTCAAAGTTAAGGATTCTGAAGTGGTCAGTTCTCCAATCTGATGATGGAAGATATCAGATTTGTGATTATTCTGATGATTAACGCCGGAATAACCGTTGGTAATCTTACTAATCCATAGTGTCTACAAATGATTATATAGAAAATAATCAAGAAAGGAAAATGTGTAGTGAATTTTCCTATTAGTTCACTATTCAAGGTGATATCATGATCAGACCTATAGATATGCAGATGCTTTTACCTCGAACCGAATCTGCCGGAACTGAAAAACAGGCTGAACAACAGAAAATTGTCAATGCTAATTCAGATGCGGCGAATGAAGTTGCAAAAGAGATACAACATAACAGTGAAGCTGTTATTGGTAAGGACCCCAATGCATTTACCGAATATAAATATGATGCAAAAGAAGAAGGTAATGGTACTTACGGCAATCCCAGAAAGAGAAAACGAAAACAAAAAGATGAAGATGATGACTCATCAGATGATAATAAAGGCGGGGCTGCCAGAAAGAAAGAGCCTCCGAGAGTTAATATACAGATATAAGGAGATTTATTACGTATGACTGTAACTGTTGTTGTAATGATATTATTGGGTATTGTTTTTGTTATAGCCAGTTTTATTATTTCAGAGAATTTAACCAAAAAAGAAAGTAACCGCAACATTGACCTTATGACCGTTGAAGAAGACTATCAATTTTCTGATAGAGAACTTCAAATAATTAAAAGAAAAATTGAGGATGTAATCGCTAAACAGGCGAAGGATATTCTCTATGAAACCAATGAATCCCTTAATAACATGGCTAATGAGAAAACAATGGCTTTGGGAGATTATGCGGTAGCTGTATGTGATGAGATTGAAAAAAATCACAAAGAGGTTATGTTTTTATATAGCATGCTTGATGATAAACAGAAAGAAATAATGAAAACAGTCAAGGATGTTGATGATGCGAAAAAAGAAGTCAAGGAGATATTAAGCGAAAGCAGGGAGGAGAAGGAACAACTTGTAAATGCAGCTAATACTGTAAAGAATTTGAACAATGACGTTGAGAAATCTTATATACAGCAAGCTCCGGTTCAAAGTGTTAATAACACAAATATTGTGGAACCGGCAGGTACATTCAGTACTCCTCAACCCAAAGAATATATACAGGATACTAATGATAAAGCGACTGAACCGGAAATGGCAGATTTTGATGATTTAGATGCCAGTCTTGATGACATATTTGCTGAACTTGACAAAACAGATATTGATTTTGATGAAGTTCTGGAAAAAGATTTCCGGGATGACGGTAACGCCAATGACATTATTCTTGAGATGTACCAAAACGGACATTCAGTTATAGAAATCGCAAAAGAGCTTGGACTTGGTGTTGGAGAAGTCAAGCTTGTAATTGATCTTTATCAGGGAGAGTAACAATGAAATTCAAATACTATTTAAGAGGAATTGGGATTGGCATTATATTTGCTTCAATTATTTTTCTCATTGCTTACAGAGAAAATGTTCCTGCAAAAATGTCCAATGAAGAGATTGTAGAGCGTGCTAAACAGCTTGGAATGGTAGAGGCTAACGATCCCATTAACAAATTAATAGATAAAAAATCAGATAATAAATCTGATGAAAACGCATCAGAAGAAAAAGAACCTGCCGAAAAAGTTTCTACCGAAGAAATAAAGACAGAAGCTGAAAACACAGAAGCAACAACGGAAGAACAGACGACAGAAGCAACAACCACAGAGGAACAGACAACAGAAGAGCAGACTACGGAAACAAAGACTACGGAGGCAAAAACGACAGAAGCAAGAACATCAGAACAACAGGCTGCAGAAAAGCAGACGACCGAGGAAAAGAATACCAAAAAGTCAAAAACTATCGAGATAACGATAGCCAGAGGTTCTTCTTCTTATCCGGTATGTTTAAAACTTAAAGAACTCGGTCTGATAGATGATGCGGCTAAGTATGATGACTATCTTATTGAGCATGGTTATGCTAACAGGATAAGTGTAGGAACTCATAAATTGAAAATGGGTATGAGTTATCATGATATTGCTGAATTGATATCTGATCCCTTAGAAGAAAAAGAATGAGATTATAATTTCATTCTTTTTTCTTTTGATATGCACTTGAAAGTTTATGAAAAATGTGTATGATAGATATATGTTTGCAGTGATAAGTTAATTTTACTTTTAGGAGGATTTATTATGAAGATGAAATCATTAGCAACTGAGCTTTCTTCAACAACATATCCGGGTAGAGGAATTGTAATAGGCAAGACACCGGATGGCAAACATGCAGCCATTGCATATTTTATAATGGGTAGAAGTGAGAACAGTCGTAACAGAATATTTGTAGAGGAGGGCGAGGGAATACGTACAGAAGCTTTTGATCCTTCCAAACTTGAAGATCCAAGCCTTATAATATATGCTCCTGTAAGAGTTTTGGGTAATAAGACTATTGTTACCAATGGTGACCAGACAGATACCATTTATGAGCTTATGAATAAACAGTTTACATTTGAGCAGGCGCTTCGTACCAGAGAGTTTGAGCCTGATGCTCCCAACTATACACCGAGAATATCCGGTATTCTTCACATTGAAGCAGGAAGCTTCAATTATGCCATGTCTATTCTTAAGAGTAATAACGGTAATCCTGATGCCTGCAATCGATACACCTTTGCTTATGAAAAACCCGTTGCGGGAGAGGGACATTTCATACATACATATATGGGTGACGGCAATCCTCTGCCAAGTTTTGAAGGAGAACCGACACTTATTGATATTCCAAATGATATGAACGAATTCGCCGAACTTGTATGGAATAATCTTAATGAAGATAATAAGGTTTCTTTGTTTATCAGATATATTGACATTGAGACAGGGAAATATGAGAGCAGAATTATTAATAAGAATGAGTAAAAAAAGAGGAGAAAAATTATGAACGAATTTGTATTGAAATATGGTTGTAACCCTAATCAGAAGCCGTCTAGAGTTTTTATGAAGGATGGAAAAGACTTACCTATAGAGATTTTATGCGGTAAGCCGGGATATATTAATCTGCTTGATGCTTTTAACGGATGGCAGTTGGTTAAGGAGTTGAAGAAGGCTACCGGACTTCCGGCTGCTACATCATTTAAGCATGTATCACCTGCAGGTGCGGCAGTAGGACTTCCTCTTTCTGATGTGGAGAGAAAGATATACTGGGTTGACGATATGGGAGAACTTACGGCGCTTGCAAGTGCTTATGCAAGAGCGAGAGGTGCGGACAGAATGTCTTCTTTCGGTGATTTCATTTCCCTTTCAGATGTATGTGATGTGGCAACTGCCAAACTTATCAAACGCGAGGTGTCAGACGGAATCATCGCACCGGGATATGAGCCGGAAGCATTGGAGATATTGAAGGCTAAGAAGAAAGGTAATTACTGTATTATCAAGATTGATGAGAATTATGTACCTGCGCCTGTTGAGCAGAAAGATGTTTTCGGTGTTACTTTTGAGCAGGGTAGAAATGAGCTTGTTATAAATGATGAGCTTTTTGCTGATGTTGTTACAGATAACAAGGAGATTCCCGAATCAGCCAAGATTGATCTTGCAATAGCAATGATAACACTTAAATATACACAGTCTAACTCTGTTTGCTATGCCAAGGGCGGACAGGCTATCGGTATAGGTGCAGGTCAGCAGTCGAGAATCCATTGTACAAGACTTGCCGGAAGCAAAGCTGATAACTGGTATCTGAGACAAAATTCTAAGGTGCTTAATCTTCCGTTCAAAGATAATATCGGACGAGCAGACAGGGACAACACAATTGATGTTTATATGAGTGATGATTATATGGATGTGCTTGCCGATGGCACATGGGAGAATTTCTTCACCGAAAAGCCTGAGATACTGACAAGAGAAGAGAAACGTGCATGGCTCGATACCTTGACAGATGTTTCACTTGGTTCAGACGCATTTTTCCCATTTGGTGATAACATAGAGAGAGCTCACAGAAGTGGTGTTAAGTATATTGCTCAGCCGGGTGGCTCCATCAGAGATGATAATGTAATCGAGACCTGTAATAAATATGGAATGGCTATGTGCTTTACTAAGATTAGATTGTTCCATCATTAAAATATAGGTGTTTTGTGGAAGGTGTGTTTAGACTGAATGTAGTGATGTTGACATTCTTGTGGACAGCGGTATTCATGGTCTGAAGTTTTTTGGACTGTTGGATCATATGTAAAGCCTGCCGGTACGGTATCGGCAAAAAGCGAAATTAACACTCTTGATATCGAAGTACAAAAAAAGATTGATGATGTCACCAAAAGCAGACTGAGATACCCTTTTACAGCGCTATAGTTTACGAAAGTGATTGTCAAATTAGAAATTATTGTGTATATTTTAAAGATATGATGTGAGTGTTCATATAGCACTTCAATATTATAATAATACGAAAAAGGAAAAATGATATGACAGTTTATGATGAATTGGTTGCGCGTGGACTTATCGCGCAGGTAACAGATGAAGAAGAGATTAAAGAACTAATTAACAATGGTAAAGCAACATTTTACATTGGATTTGATCCGACTGCTGACAGTCTTCACGTCGGACATTTCATGGCACTTTGTTTGATGAAAAGATTACAGATGGCGGGTAATAAGCCAATTGCGCTTATTGGCGGCGGTACCGGTATGATTGGAGATCCTTCGGGAAGAACCGATATGAGACAGATGCTTACACCTGAGACTATTAAGCACAACTGCGATTGTTTTAAGGAACAGATGAGTAAATTCATTGATTTCTCAGATGGTAAAGCACTTATGGTCAATAATGCGGAGTGGTTGCTTGACCTTAACTATGTTGAGTTGCTTCGTGAGGTCGGTGCATGTTTCTCAGTTAACAACATGCTTCGTGCAGAGTGTTACAAGCAGAGAATGGAGAAAGGTCTTTCATTCCTTGAATTTAATTACATGATTATGCAGAGCTATGATTTCTACAGTCTGTTTCAAAAGTATGGTTGTAATATGCAGTTCGGCGGTGATGACCAGTGGAGTAACATGTTAGGCGGTACAGAGCTTATCAGAAAGAAACTCGGTAAAGATGCTTATGCCATGACAATCACACTTCTTCTTAACTCAGAGGGTAAGAAGATGGGTAAGACTCAATCCGGTGCGGTATGGCTTGATCCTAATAAGACTTCTCCTTTTGAATTTTATCAGTACTGGAGAAATGTTGATGATGCAGATGTACTCAAATGTATCCGTATGCTCACCTTCCTTCCTCTTGAAGAGATTGACAAGATGAATTCATGGGAGGGCAGCCAGTTAAATGAAGCCAAAGAAATTCTTGCATTTGAGCTTACCAAGCTTGTACATGGTGAGGAAGAGGCAACTAAAGCACAGGAGAGTGCAAGAGCGTTATTCACAGGTGGTAATGCTGCCAATATGCCAACAACAATTTTAACTGCAGATGATTTTAATGATGAAGGGAAGATTGGCATTCTTGATATAATGGTTAAGGCTGAACTTGTTGCATCAAAGGCAGAGGCTAGACGTAATGTACAGCAGGGCGGCGTGACAGTCAATGATGAAAAGGTTACTGAGCCTGTTACCTTCTATGATAAGGATGCATTCACCTCTGACTTTATAATCAAGAGAGGTAAGAAGAATTTCCGAAAGATTGTGGTTGAGTAAATTAATGTTTTTTTGCAGTAAGTGTCCGTCAAATGACACTTACTGCACTAAACCATAATTTTACGCCCCAATACCACTGACACCTACATATATCTGAGAAATCTTATACCACGTCCGATAGTCTACAACCCCCGTTACGGGAAGGTCGAAAATTTTCTGGAATTTCTCTACAGCATTTCTGGTATTTTGCCCGTATATTCCATCTACGACCAGTGTTGGAATTGAGGAGTAAGCCTTTGCTATTCTATTAAGCTGCTCCTGCATTTGTCTGACCTTATCACCGGAAGAGCCTACGGTAAGTTCATATCCCGGCCATGAAGCAGGGACTCCGGATATCTGAGTTGATTCATTTATGTATATATCATTACCGTAATAATTTCTAAGTATTTCTATGGCGGTGTAACCTTGATCGCCTAGGTATTTTGAGCCCCATTGTGAGAGCCAGTTGGGACAGGTTACCCGTTTACCGTCACAGTATTGTGTGAGAATAGGCTGGCGTACTCCCGGTCTTGAAAGGTAATTGGCAAATATTGAATCCACAACCTGAGATATATTTTCATAGATGGTCTTTTGATAAATCCACTTGTGATCGAAAGCGGTTGAACTTGTAATTGTATAATCATAACCTTTGTTTCGATACCATTCTGTATAAACTCTGTTTAAGGTAAACGACATTATAGCAAGAACATTGGCGTAAATTGTTGCTTCTGGCCATGTGGCATATATCTCTGATGAGGCAACATTTTTAATATAATCTTTGTATTGAACATAATAATTGGTGGCGGTACTGTCTGTTGGAGTTCCGTCATGAACTATGATGTATTCAGGGATTACGACTCTCGAAAGAACGATTTCTCCGGATTCATCTAACGGTTTTATCTCGGTTTCTGCAATCTTGGGAGGATAGAATTCCCAGAGAGTGTGACCGGAAATAACTGTCGGATCATATGAATCGTTACTTGTAACGGAGGGAGTCATGCTGACATTTTGGATTCCCAATTCATCTGAAAGAATCTGAACACCGGAGATGATGGTTTCTTCGTAATCCACAGCGGATATCTTAATATTATATAAGCTGTAAGGCTGATTATCAGAGGGCTCTAGAGAGTATTCCACAGGCGGCGAGGAGAGTTCAAGGTTATCGGTGATGCCGTCACTGTTAGTTTCCGTTACCAGAATTGTCTCATCGGGATTTCCGGAATCGGAAATCTCTATTCTGGCATTTTGAATAGGAATATCATTTTCTGATGAAAGGGCACGTATCTTAAGATAGCCTTTGTCTATATCATTTTGATGGGCCTTTAGTTGGGTTTTCATTATTTTATTACCATATCATT
>JAFUGT010000074.1 GCA_017469275.1 Lachnospiraceae bacterium | reverse complement strand
GTTCAATAAGTGTGAAACCGTTATTGCCTTTAATTTTTTTGTTCAAACGTCATCACTCCTTATCTACATGGTAACTACCATTTTTGTTGATTCTTACAGTCGCTACCTTACTTCCGTTCTTCTTCAAAAATTTATAAGTTCCATAACCATTTGTGCATTCGCCTTTTTTATTAAAAGCAAGGTACATCTCATGTGAAGAGTCAATCTTTGTCTCTGTACCACTAGCATCTACATATATTACATCAACATATGCAGACAAGCAGGTTCCCATACCTTTACCAACATTCACAGACTTGATATACACATCCGTAGATGCAACATTGAGCATCGTTCCAGTGCTGTCCACTACACATCTCTGAACATATATCTTATTGTCAGAGGCAAGATATACCCTTAGTCCCATAGAATATCCTTTATCCAGATTTCCATCCATATCATAATCTATGCTCTTGTTCTTGGCACTGCTTGAAACCATAGCAAGCTCGGTTTCAAAAGAGCTTGCAGCTTCCTTAGCCTTAGCAGAATGCATAACAGACAATGCAACGAATGAAACTCCTGTCATTATGACTATAATTGCGATAACTATAATCAACTCAACCAAAGAATATCCACCATTATTTTTTATATATGCTTTAGTCATCTTCATAGGCTGCACCTCTATTCTACATTCTTCATCCAATTTGAAAACTTACATACATCAGAGTAATCTATGGTGTCGATAGTCTTCATCTCGGTTGAATTCAAGCTGGCATCACCTGCATCAGCAGCAGTAGACTCATATTCTTTGAAAACATTCAGGAAATTCTTGCAGTCCTCATCAGTGGACACCTGACATTCTCTCAAGATAGTTCTACATATCTCGGCATTTGCTGAGATATTCTTCATATGACCATTAACAAATATCTTTCCACCGGTTATGATAAGTCCCTCAAATGAGGTTACATTATCTCCGAACTCAACATCATCCTTAGCTATTATGATACCACGAACTGCACCATTTTCATCAACTTTTACTGATTCATTAGAAGTTACAACATAGTAGCCTGAAGCAAGATTAAGCTTCTTAGTCGAATTAATCTTATCAAAATTCATAAACCTGTTTATAGGTGTTATGAAGCTTGCCGGATTCTGCAATCCGTTGTCAGCCATCATATTCTCAATATAAGTATATTCTGAATTATCGGCTCCTACTGCACTACTCTTATGATCCAGATTCCACTTTAAGAAGAGGTATTCATCATCCAAGTCATCGGAAAACTCAGTTATAACCTTAGTGGATGCATCTGTTTCTGCATAAGCTGTCGAATTAAATAAGTTATCTACGCTTGCTGTATTAGATACAATGCTGAATCTTGTACCTGATTTACTTGTGATGGCACCTGTTGAATACACCTGCTGGCTCGTACTTCCTTCTGCAAACTTGATAGTCGTATCCTCAAATCCGGAATAATTCCTTATATCAGTAAGATATGGCTTAAGATTTGAAGTAGTATCAGTCTTATTTAACTCACCAACATACGCCTCTATAAAGCCGGTCTCATATTCATCTGCATTCTCATATACATCATCAAATAATGGAGACGCAGCCTTCATTATGTCATAGGCTCTATTAAAATCATAATAATAATATTTTACACCGGATATCTCCTGTACTACGCACGGAACACCTTTCGTAAATACGCTTGATGGGAAGAATGCACCGAAAAAGCCTACATCCTTTACATCCTCGGACAAATCTACATAATAGGTATCATCCGTAGCATCGTATTTTGGCATACTTCTTGATGTTATAGGAATGTATGCTAACTGATTGGACTTTATTGACAAACTGTCACCAGTCCTGTAATCTCTAGTATATATAGTCTCTCTTACCGAACCATCAGTATTCAGTACATCTCTGGAAGGATTGTATTCTATAGTTTGTCTGTTGACTATAGTTGGATTGGTATCTCCATCCAGACTTTCCACATATTCAGAAGAAGATGATATTATTGCAACAGTATCATCTGTACGCGTAATATTCTTCGAAAGCTCTATATAAGAACGGCCTGCCAGATACAGAGTTCTTGTCATACTCAAGTCAATCACTGAACGCTCACCATTTATTATGATAGCACTACTGTTATAGTGACCTCTGTTCTCTGTTGTAACTTTGCCTCCACTGGTTACCTGAACCTGGAAGTTCTTAGTATCAACAACCGGTCCAAATACACGATCATCTCTCTCAGTGCTGTCTCCATATCCATAATAGCTTCCGTTAATCTTAAAGCTCGAATCTGAAGCATTAAGCTCCGTATCATCCTTTACATATACATTAGCTTTCAAATCCACCTTAGGTCCAATATAGGTTACATTTTCACCTGTACCAATCCTTGAACTGTAACCATTCATCACAATATCATCAGTCCATATCTCTGACTCAGCAAGGCTGGTTCCCGACTTGCCATATACAGCCAG
>JAFUGT010000073.1 GCA_017469275.1 Lachnospiraceae bacterium | reverse complement strand
CTTTGCGACCGTCGGTACTTATGCACCGTATTTTGGTGCATTAGTACCGCTACGTGAGCAACGGAGTGAGAACGTGTCTGTGTTGGAACTGCATAATATGCACAAAAGAGAAGGAGTAAATAAGCGTTTCGCAATTACCTATTCTCTAATAGATTAGTGTCACCCTTCTATAAAAGTGTTGCATAATTTTAAAAAATAAAAATCAGGGAACAATCATCGTAGTCCCCTGATGAAAAAACAGTAGTTATTAAAAGTCTGGATTATCCTCAAGAATTTGGTTTAACTTATTGATTATTGTCTTTCCGCTTACGGAATTCCTGTCGGGAATTTTAGAAAATAACATGTCGAAGGAATTACGATTGCGGTTAGCCACGTAGTATTGTCCTAATAATTCGTAAGTGGATGATATGTCCGTTCCCTCATTTACCATATATTCCATAATAGTGGCAGCCTCTTCCGGATAATCTTCGAATATTTCTGTTGCATACCATTGCAGGTTGGAAAACATTTTTCCATAGTTAAGATCATAGGTGGTAAGTTTGTCAAGATTGGCTACTCCATACTGTTCTTTAAGCTCGGTGTTGGATATACCGATCAGATTCAACATCTGTTTGTCGGAAAGATAATCAATCTCTTTGCGATATTTTTCAATCTTTGATTGCTTTTTTTCATCATTTAATGTAATATCTATAGGAAGTGTTTCCAGGGGGACATGAATATAAGGAAGATTTGAGATGTCTTTTCTCCTGACACTGTTAGCGTTTTCTTCGCGTTTTAGATATGAGGATACAGATACATGATCCGGTTTGTTTCTGTTTTTGTTGATGTTATGATTAAGAACTGCAACAAGTATTGTTATTACAATCGGAAGAGTTAAAAATCGCATATCTGTTTCCTTTCAGAAAAGAGGTGTTATATGATGTTTAATTTCAGTAATAAGAAGAAACAGCGTGTAATATCAGCGGTCATCGCAATAGTTCTTGTTCTTGCAATGGTCATAAGTCTGATAGTTACCACAGTCGGTTTCTAGAATTATCATCTTTTTAAATGATACAAAATGTTTTAAGGCTTGTCAATTGAATGCTGATTATTTAATACTAAGAGGATGATAAACAATGAAGAAAAAGAGAAAAAAAGCGGCTAGGAGAAGGCTTTTTATAAAGAAAATGATTATATTGGTTGCATTTGTATTGCTTATTGGCGTGGGAGTTTATGCAATATTGAATGTGGTTGGTAACAGCACAAAATCTACCGGCAAAAAGGAAGTCGCATCTGTAATTGATGATGATACGGCTGCAATATATTCGGGAGTGTATGTGGATGATGTTTATGTAGGCGGTCTTACTAAGACTGAAGCTATTGAGGAATATGAAGATTATATTCGTGGCATAGACAAGTTAAAACTTACATTTACTACAAGTTCAGGATCATTTTCTACCACATTGGCAGATATAGGGATTGATGTGTCGGCAGAGGATGCGGTTAATGAGGCGTATTGGTATGGCAGAAAAGGTAATATTCTATGCAGATATAAGGAAATCAAAGGTCTTGAAGATGACAATGCAATACTTATACCGAAAAAAACTATCGATGAAGCAAAACTTAAGGAAGTAATAGAAAGAGAGTCTGCAGATATAGTAACGGAACCTAAGAATGCAAGCATTTCCAGAGTCGATGGAGAGTTTGTGGTTGAAGACGGAGTTGTGGGAACTACTGTCAAGGTTGACGAGACTATCAAGGCTGTTGAGGATATTCTTGCAGAGGTGTGGAAGCAAAAAGATATTAAGCTCTCGGCAGCAGTGGAGGAGAAACAGCCTGAGTACACTGCTGAGGATTTTGAGAAAATTGATTCTGTACTTGGAAGTAAGCAGACAGAATATAGTTCCGGTAATACGAGCAGAGCTCAGAATCTTGCAACCGGAGCAAGTAAGATAAGCGGAACGGTTCTTATGCCCGGTGAACAATTTTCAGTATACAACACAGTATCTCCATTTACAGAGGAAAATGGATATGCCAATGCCGGACAGTACGTTAATGATGAGTTGGTAGACGGACTTGGCGGTGGTATATGTCAGGTGAGCACAACTTTGTATAATGCGGTATTAAATGCAGAACTGCAGGTGGATGAAAGATATCCCCACTCCCTTACGGTTTCTTATGTACCGCTTGGAATGGATGCGGCTATTGCCGGTGACTATATGGATTTCAAGTTTACCAACAGTACCGATTATCCTATTTACATAGACGGATATGCGGGAGGTGGAAGCATTTCCTTTGCGATATATGGTCATGAGACCAGACCGTCTAACAGAACCATTTACTATGAGTCAAAAACTGTTGAGACATACGAACCGGATGATCCGGAGGAGATTAAAGACGATACCTTAGAAGAAGGGAAGACGGTTACGGAAACCTCGGCACATACCGGGTATTATGTAGAAGTGTACAAACATGTATTGGTTGACGGAGAGGAGACAGAGTGTACGCTTATCCCTTATGGCAGAAGCAAGTATAACGCCACAAAAGCAACCATCCGTGTGGGAACCAAAAAGAAAGATAAGAAGGACAAGGATAAAGAGGAAGAAGATGAGGGCGAGGATACAGATGCTACAGATGACAGTACCGAAGCACCCGCAACGGAAGCACCCGCAACGGAAGCACCCGCAACTGAGGCACCCGCAACCGAAGCGCCTGCAACCGAGGCACCTGCCGCTCCGACACCGGAGGGGGCAGCTAATGATACCAGCGGAATCATTAGTGACATCTATAATATGAAAAGGTTAAGTGAGTATGTATACGCGAAAGTAATACTCATCTGCGATCTTCCAGCTTAATTCGTTAACTTTCATAGTAAACGACTATGCTAAGCTCGTCTGTCGCCCCTTGGGTTCGGACTTGCTAAGCGCCGCTGTATACAGAAAGTTACCCAATCAGCCGTCGCCTTTAGGCTCGGTTTCTTGGACTTTCAAAGTAAAATCAGGAGGCTTAAATGTATGAGAACGGGCAAATTACCGGAGCATACATTCAAACGATCCGTGATCAATGCGATACGATATAGAAACCAGGATGTTTCATTTCGTTTGGCAGTTGGACATGATGGGGCAGTGTTTGGCGACATGGTAACAGCTATGGCCACCACTGCCTCTTATTATATCGGACATGAGATATATGCTTACGAAAATGCAATTAATAATGTAATAGCGGCAGGCGGTGCTCCCTTTGCTGTTTCGGTTGCCGTTATGCTTCCTGAACACAGCGAAGAAGCTGCTTTGAGAAGGATAATGGACTGCCTTGCAAAAAGGGCTGAGGTTGATGGTATCGATATAATTTCGGGAGATACCGGTTTGGTTCCCACAGTGTCAGAAGCAACGGTAGCGGTCACTGCCTATGGTAAACGATTGTGGAGCAACAGGCATAAGGATGTAACATCGGGAATGGATATAGTGATGACCAAGTGGACGGGACTTTACGGAGGGGCATTGCTTGCAAATCTGCGTAGAGATGAACTGCTTTCAAGGTATCCGTCTGTATATCTTGATAAAGCGGCTTCCTATATGGAATATACTTCTTTACTCCCCGAACTTGACGTTATCAGAAAGTTGACGTCTGATAATAGTGTGAAGATATATGCTGCTCATGACGTATCTAACGCAGGAGTGTTCGGGGCATTATGGCAGATACTCTCTGCCTGCAATATGGGTGCGGAGATACCTGTAAAAAATATTCCCATGAAGCAGGAGATTATAGAGGTTTGTGAATATTTTGATATTAATCCTTATATGATGAACGGTCAGGGAAGTCTGCTTATTATTACGGATAACGGAAAGCAGCTTGTGGAATCGATGCTTGATGCCGGTGTAAATGCTGCTATACTTGGTCAGACTGCTAAGAGTAATAAAAGAGTTGTTACCATAGGAGAAGAGGAGAGATTTCTCGTGGCGCCAAAAGGTGATATGCTTAATCAGGTGTTATATGGGCAGAGGGTGCCCGTATAAATATAAAAATTAATATGATTTTTATTCAGGCAGGGAATGATTGAAATATTGAATAAGGATATGAGGGGAGAATATGTTAAACATTGTTTTGCATGAGCCGGAAATGCCGGCAAATACAGGAAATATTGGAAGAACATGCGTAGCGGCAGGAGCAAGACTACATCTTATTGAACCGTTGGGTTTTATTCTCAATGATAAGATGGTCAAACGTGCGGGGATGGACTACTGGGATAAGTTGGACGTTACCAGATATGTAAGTTATGAGGATTTTCTTGAAAAAAATCCCGGTGCCAAGATATATATGGCCACCACCAAATCAAAGCAGACATATACAGACGTGCATTATGAGGAGGATTGTTATATAATGTTTGGCAAGGAGAGCGCGGGAATACCGGAGGAGTTACTTCTTGCCAACAGGGAGAACTGTATAAGAATACCAATGCTTCCTCATATTCGTTCACTTAATCTCTCCAACTCGGTGGCAATCGTGCTCTACGAGGCTTTGCGTCAAAATGGGTTCCTTAATCTTGAACTTCAGGGACAGTTACACCGGTATGAGTGGTGATTGGAAGGATATATTATGAACAAACGAACATTACGTGTTTTGGAGTATTATAAAATAATAGAACAGTTAACTTCTTATGCCACGACGCCTTCCGGAAAAAGAATGTGTGAGCGGCTCAAACCTTCCACGGATATTGTGGCTATAGAGAAGGAACAGGAGGAGACGGCAGATGCACTTTTAAGAGTATATCAACAGGGAAGTGTGTCTTTTTCCGGTGTCTATCCGATAAATGAAGCCTTAAAGCGTGCTGAAGTTGGAGCCGGTCTGTCAATTAGAGAACTTATAGATGTGGCAAAACTTCTTAAGGTAGCAGAGCATGCAAGACAATATGGTGAAAAAGCAGAAAGCAAGGATGAAGAAGGAGTTACCGGGAGACAGGATTCGCTTACAGCATATTTTGACAGTCTGATGCCGCTAGAGCATCTGTCAAGAGAGATAAACAGATGTATTCTGTCGGAGGACGAGATTGCCGATGATGCTTCATCTGAATTAAAGAGTATCAGACGTGAAATGAAGCTGGTGAACAACAAAGTGCATGATGTGTTAAGTCAGATTGTTGCGAAGCAGGATAATCAGTCTATGCTTCAGGATGCCATAGTAACCATGAGGAATGGCAGATACTGTATCCCTGTAAAAGCAGAATATAAGGGACAGTTTCCGGGTATGGTGCATGACCAGTCAGGAACCGGGTCGACATTTTTTATAGAGCCGATGGCAGTTGTCAATCTCAATAATGAATTAAAGGAATTGGAGATAAATGAAGCAATAGAGATAGAGAGAATCTTAGAGGCTCTTTCTACGCAGGTGGCAATGTCAAAGGATGCACTTGCGACAGATTATGAATTGCTGACAAAACTGGATTTCATTTTTGCCAAAGCATCCTTTGCAAAATCTTATGACGGAAGTAAGCCGGAACTCAATGAGCAGGGTATTGTAGTTATCAAGCAGGGAAGACATCCTCTCCTGGAAAAACATAAAGTTGTTCCGGTAGATATAAGATTAGGGGAAGATTTTACTATGCTGATCATAACCGGCCCAAACACCGGAGGAAAGACGGTCTCTTTAAAGACCTTGGGAATATTTACCCTGATGGGGCAGGCGGGACTTCACATTCCTGCTTTTCAAGGCTCCAAACTTGCAATATTTGAAGACGTGTTTGCGGACATAGGGGATGAACAGAGTATTGAGCAGAGTCTCTCCACCTTCTCATCTCACATGACCAACATAGTATATATAATGAAGCATGCCACGGATAAAACACTGGTGCTTTTTGATGAGCTGGGAGGCGGAACCGATCCGGTTGAGGGTTCTGCACTTGCCATTTCAATATTAAATGATCTTCACAGCAGGGATATCCGTTGTATGGCAACGACACATTACAGCGAATTGAAGACCTTTGCCATGACTACGGAAGGCATTGAAAATGCGTGCTGTGAGTTCGATGTGGAGACCTTATCTCCGACATATCATTTACTCATAGGAATTCCCGGAAAATCCAATGCTTTTGCTATCGCTAAAAAGTTGGGAATGGATGATTCGGTCATAAATGCTGCAAGGAATCAGATAGACAGCAGTACTGTTGATATGGAGACACTACTTGCTGATATCGAGAAGTCTAAGCAGGCTATCCTCGCGAAACAGGCCGAGATAGAGTCTAAGGAGGCTGATATAGAAAAACTAAGGAGCAGATTAGCCTCGAAAAATGAACATATCGAACAGCGGAAGCAGGATATTTTAAGAAATGCCAGAGAACAGGCAGAGGAGATATTGGCAGATGCAAAATCATTTGCGGATGAGTCAATTAGGAAGTATAATAAATGGGAGAAGAAAGGTAACGCCACCAATAAAGAATTAGAGCAGGAAAGAGACCGCGTCAGGGGTAAACTTAATTCTGTAAGAGGCTCTATGGAGGAGAAACGTGTCAACAGAAAGTCTAATGCCAAGGCTTCGGATTTCCATTTGGGAGATTCTGTTCACGTGATCAGCATGAATGCTGACGGGATTGTCAGATCCCTGCCAAATCACAAGGATGAGATTACGGTACAGATGGGGATTTTGCAAAGTACTGTTAAGATAAGTGATGTGGAAATAATAGCGGATAACAGCAGCAAGTCAAGCGGCAAAAACAAAGGAAAGAACAACAATACCGGTTATGGAAAAGGTGTGTCATTTCATAGCAATATGGGTAAGGCACGAGATATCAAACCTGAGATCAATCTATTGGGAATGACGGTTGATGAGGCGATAATGGAGCTTGATAAATATCTGGATGATGCCTGTCTTTCACATCTTGATCAGGTACGGGTGGTACACGGCAAAGGAACGGGAGCTCTTAGAAAGGGTGTACATGAATACCTTAAGAGACAGTCCTATGTCAAATCTTTCCGTCTTGGAGAATTCGGAGAGGGCGATGCGGGTGTAACTATAGTTGAATTATAGATCAGGTAATTTGGAGATGCTTATTCATATAGGTATAGGGTGTCAAATATATTTGAGCATTTCATTTATCCCTATCCTGTAGATTGGAGGAGTCACATGGATAAAAAAAGAATTCTTATAGTGGATGACGATGAAAACATCGCAGAACTTATTTCACTATATCTAATCAAGGAATGTTTTGATACTGAGATTGCGGGAAATGGGGAGGAGGCGCTTGCCAAATTCAAAACCTATAAACCGCATTTGATGCTGCTTGATATTATGCTTCCGGGAATAGACGGATATGATGTGTGTAGAGAGATAAGAAAGAGCAGTAATGTTCCTATAATAATGTTGTCCGCCAAGGGTGAAGTTTTTGATAAAGTGTTAGGTCTTAAGATCGGCGCAGACGATTATATGGTAAAGCCCTTTGATTCTAATGAACTGGTTGCCAGAGTTCAGGCAATACTGCGAAGAGTAAATGATTCTGCAGAGGATAAAGCCGATAATGACGGTGATAAAGAAGAAGTGGTCAACTTTGAAGGTCTTTCGGTTAATCTTACAAGTTATTCAGTAATATATAATGGTTCACTTATAGAGATGCCGCCTAAGGAATTAGAACTGTTATATTTCATGGCTAGCCGTCCGAATCAGGTGTTTACGAGAGAGCAGCTGCTCGATAAGATATGGGGCTATGATTATGTGGGTGATACAAGAACTGTGGATGTCCATGTAAAGAGAATAAGAGAGAAAATAAAAGACGAAAATGACTGGGCGATAGCTACTGTATGGGGCATAGGTTACAAATTCGAGGTGAAGTAGACGAATGAAAATGAAGAGTAACTTTTTTGATAAATTAATAGTTGGAATAGTTTTTCTTCTGATAGTAGTCTTTCTCATTGTGGCAAGTTATACTACTTATGCTACCAAAAAAACACTGGTACAGGAGAAGCAGGACAATCTTGCCAATGAGGCTCAGCTGCTTTCCCAACAGACTATCTCGGCATATATTTTGGGTAATATGGAGCCGGATTATCTGCAGTTGAGACTTGATGAGTTTGAGGATGCCTTAAAGACAAAGGTCTGGTATTGTGATGAAATAGGCAGAATAATAGCGGTTTCATATCCTAATAACTATAAGAAATTACCTAACAACATACAGCAGATAGATAAGAATATCAATCTTAAAGATGGTTTCACCATGACAGGTAATTTCTATAAAACCTTTGATGGTACAATGATAAGTGTAGGAATACCTATATTGGTGGACGGAGAGAGAAAAGGCTTTATGGTTCTTCATACCTCTTTATCGGAACTTGATAATATACAGAAGGATATCCTTGAGATTATGTATATGCCTTTTGTTGTAATGATTCTTGCGGTTGTTCTTGTACTTATATATATGGCTGGAACGATTTTGAGACCGATTTCTAAGATAAGTGCAACAGCAAAAGAGTATGCCAAAGGTAATTTTGATGCCACTACGGGTGTTAACAGAAAGGATGAAATAGGAGAATTATCCGATTCTTTAGAGTATATGGCAGGGGAACTTAGCAAGTTAGATGTATACCGGAAAAATTTCATTGCCAACATATCTCATGATTTCAGATCTCCCCTTACTTCCATAAAAGGATATCTTCTTGCAATGATAGACGGGACAATACCGCCGGAGAAGTATAACCGATATTTAGGAGTGGTGCTCAATGAGGCAAACAGATTGACAAAACTAACGGAAGGCTTATTGGAATTAAATGATTTCGATACCAAGGGACCTATTCTCAAAATGACCGACTTCGACATTGTAGATGTGATCCGCCTTACAAGAAATACCGTTGAGGTGTTATGTGACAAGAAAAATATCGACTTTCGAATCAATTGCCCTGCGGAGAATACCATGGTATGTGCTGATCGTATGAAGATAGGTCAGGTTATATATAATCTTGTAGATAATGCCATAAAGTTCAGTCCTCAGAATGGCAAGATAATAGCTACTGTAACCAACAAAAATGATAAAGTCTTTGTATCTATCAAAGATGAAGGCGCAGGCATTTCCAAAGAAAAGCAGAACAAGGTATTTGACAGATTTTACAAAGCGGATGTGTCACGAGGAAAGGATAAGCAAGGTACAGGACTTGGACTTGCCATAACAAAAGAAATCATAAAAGCTCATGGCGAGAATATAGATTTAATAAGTACTGAAGGTGTGGGAAGTGAATTTATCTTTTCTCTGCCGTTAAGTACTAAAGAGTAGATGAGCTATAGGAAGGAGTTAATATATGCGCTTTATTACTGAATTGAGAGATGGGGATATGGTTTCATCCATATATCTTTGTAAGAATAAAAGAACCTTGCAGACCAAGGCTGGGAAAAATTATTATTCCATGCAGCTTCATGACAAGACCGGTGCGGTTGACGGTAAGGTGTGGGATATCAATAATGGTATAGAACATTTTGAGTCCATGGATTATATTCAGGTAGATGCTCAGGTGATCAGTTATCAGGGAGCACTGCAACTTAATATCAGAAGAATAAGGAAAGCCAAAGAAGGGGAATATGATCCGAGAGATTACATGCCATACTCGAAGAAAAATATCGATGAGATGTATAATGAGATGACAGCTTTGATAAATTCAATTAAAGAGCCTCATTTACTCAAGCTGTTGCAGATGGTATTTATTGAGGATGCAGAGTTTGTAAGCAGATTTAAATTGCATTCCGCTGCTAAGACCATGCATCATAATTTTGCGGGAGGTCTTTTGGAACATAGTCTTTCTGTGGCGAAATTGTGTGAGTTTTATACTCACAATTATCCAATGCTCAACAGGGATCTGCTCATTTGTGCAGCACTTTTGCATGATATAGGTAAGATGGATGAGATATCCGCATTTCCGGAGAATGATTATACGGATGAGGGGCAGCTTATAGGACATATCGTCAAAGGTGTTATGATAGTAGATGAGAAGATAAAAAATATTTCCGGATTTCCGGAGAAGCTTGGTAATGAATTGAAACATTGTATTCTCTCACATCACGGTGAGTTGGAATTCGGTTCACCTAAAAAGCCTGCTCTTATTGAGGTAGTTGCCCTTTCGTTTGCTGATAATACTGATGCGAAACTTGAAGGCTTCGCTGAACTGTTAGAGGGAGCAGGTAATAACAATATGGATTGGCTCGGCTTCAACAGAATGTTTGATTCTAATGTGAGAGCAACTTCAAAGTTATAAGTTTTTGACCTCAACATCATAATATGCGATAATGATATTCATTAATGTGAATAGTTTTATAAATGCTGATGTTTTAGCATAAGAATAGGAGATTATTATCATAATGGATAGTTTGATTAATCCGTTTCTGACATCGGAGCTTAATAAAGTGTACGAGAAGGTGTCAGGTGATGGAAAGTTCCCGTTAGAGATTATGGGGACGGATGGATACGCAAGATATTATGCCATGAATTGTATTGCCGGTGAGCGTGTCAGGTTGATCGTTACTTACAGTGAGGACAGGGCAAAAGAGATATACGAGGCATTTCATTTCTTTGACAGAAATATTTCCTATTATCCTGCAAAGGATGCACTTTTTTATAGTGCAGATATTCATGGACATACAATATTAGCCCAGAGAATGGAAGTCATCAAGGCAATTATTGAAAATACTGTAAGCACAGTTGTCGTATCTTTAGATGCACTTCTCAACAAGGTTGTTCCTATTGAGGAAGTGAGAAAGCATATAATTGAATTTCGCACCGGAGACAGCCTTAATATCGATGAGATAAAAAAGGTTCTTGTATCTGAGGGATATGAACGCAATGACTGGGTGGACGGTGTCGGACAGTTTGCGATAAGGGGAGGTATCTTAGATATCTTCCCTATGAGCAGTGACTGTCCGTATAGAATTGAACTTTGGGGAGAAGATATAGATAGTATAAGAAGTTTTGATGTGGAAAGTCAGAGGAGTATCGAGAACGTAGAAACTCTTCAGGTTTATCCTGCATCAGAAATGATTCTCGATGAGAATCGTATCGAACACGGGCTTAAGAAAATTGAGAAAGAGCATAAGGAATATGCATCAAAGTTAAAGAAAGCATTTAAGACAGAAGAGTATGCGAGAATCAACAGGGCAGTGGAGCAGTTAAAGGAGGAGCTGACCTACTTTCACAGCGCGCTTGGTATTGATGGGTATATAGGTTCTTTCTATGAAGAGCTTACAAGTTTTCTGTTCTATATGCCTGAGGATACTATAATATTGATTGATGATCCCTCTAAGGTTGTTCACAGGGGAGAACTTTGTCGGACAGAATTCGAGGAAAGTATGTCAGGAAGGCTTGAGGGTGGCTATATGCTTCCCAGTCAGGCGGAGGTTCTGTTTGATTACACCGAGATTCTTTCGGATATTGCGAAGGGTGATACAGTGTGTTTTTCAATTCTCGGTGAGGACAATGATTATTTCAGACCAAAGACAAAATACGATCTCCTTACTAAATCAGTTCCTTCGTATCATCACAGTATGGAGATGCTTGTTAAGGATATTGAAAAATGGAAGAAGGATGGATATTCAATACTTTTGTATTGCCCGTCCTCTACAAGGGGAAAACGATTGGCAGATGATCTTTTGGAGCAGGATATCACATGCTTTTATTCAGAAGATAGGGAGCGTGTTTTAAAACCAAAGGAAATGATGATAACCACCGGAAGATTGAAATCGGGATTCTCTATTCCGGAATTTAAGTTTGTTGTACTTACAGAGGGAGATATTTTCGGGCAGCGAAAGACAAAGAAAAGAATTAAGAGAAAACAACTTTATTCCGGCGAGAAGATCAAGAGTTTTGATGACCTGTCGGTGGGGGATTATGTAGTACATGAAAGACATGGTCTCGGTATATACCGTGGTATTGAGAAGATAGAGGTTGATAAAGCGACTAAGGATTATATCTGTATAGAATACAGCGGAGGTTCCAAGTTATATATTCTTGTTTCCCAGTTAGAACTGATACAGAAGTATTCATCGAAGGAAGGCAGAAAACCGAAACTTAATAAACTTGGTGGAACAGAGTGGGAAAAGACTAAGTCTAAAGTGCGGGGTAAGGTAACCTCCATAGCTAAGGAGCTTGTGGAGTTATATGCTATAAGACAGGCGACGGAAGGCTTTGCATTTTTAAAAGATACTGTATGGCAGCGGGAATTTGAGGAAATGTTCCCTTATGAGGAGACGGAAGATCAACTTAATGCCATAGAAGAGACTAAGAAGGATATGGAAAGCACCAAGATCATGGATCGCCTGATCTGTGGAGATGTTGGTTACGGTAAGACGGAGATTGCTATAAGGGCAGCTTTTAAGGCAGTTCAAGACGGTAAACAGGTGGCGTATCTTGTGCCCACAACCATTTTGGCGCAACAACACTACAATACATTTTCGGAGAGAATGGCTGATTTTCCGATTAAGATCGGGATGATGTCAAGATTTTTATCACAGAAGGAACAGAAGAAGAATCTTGAAGATTTGAAAAAGGGGCAGCTTGATATAATTATCGGAACACATAGATTGCTTTCAAAAGATATGGATTATCGTAATCTTGGACTTTTGATCATAGATGAGGAGCAGCGTTTCGGTGTCACTCACAAGGAAAAGATAAAGCAGATGAAGAAAAATGTGGATGTTCTGACGTTAACGGCAACACCTATTCCCCGAACACTTCATATGAGCCTTATCGGAATCCGGGATATGAGTTTGCTGGAAGAACCGCCTGTGGACAGGAAAGCGATACAGACCTATGTGTTGGAGTATAATCCGGAACTTGTTAAAGAGGCTATATCGAGAGAACTTGCCAGGGGTGGTCAGGTATATTATGTGTATAATCGCGTCAATACTATAGCTGATATCACGGCTGAACTTATTAAAATGATGCCGGAGGTGAGAATTGCCTTTGCTCACGGACAGATGAAGGAGCAGGAGCTTGAGGATGTGATGTACGCATTTATTAACAAAGAGATAGATGTTCTGGTCACAACAACTATTATCGAGACAGGGCTTGATATTGCCAACGTCAATACAATGATAATCCATGATGCAGATAATTTCGGATTGTCACAACTATATCAGTTAAGAGGGCATGTTGGAAGGTCGGATAGAACCGCTTACGCATTTCTCATGTATAAGAGAGACAAAATGCTTAGAGAGACTGCGGAGAAGAGGCTTAAGGCAATCAGAGAATTTACTGACTTAGGCTCCGGTTATAAGATATCCATGAGGGATCTTGAAATTCGTGGAGCCGGTAATCTGCTTGGTATGGAGCAGTCGGGACAGATGGAAGCCGTAGGTTATGACCTGTATTGTAAGATGCTAAATGATGCCATACTCGAACAAAAAGGTGAGAGTAAAGGTCAGGATTACGATACAAGTATAGAAATTCCGATTGATGCATATATTCCGTCTTCTTATGTGAAGAATGAGATGACCAAATTGGAACTGTATAAGCGTATTTCTGCAATATGGAACAGGGACGATTATGAGGATATGTTAGATGAACTTGTTGATCGTTTCGGTGAACCGCCACAACCGGTAATGAACCTGCTGACTATTGCAATGGTAAAAGCTAAAGCCCATGAAGCATTTATTACATCCATTGCCTATAAAAATGAACAGTTAAAAATTGAGATGGCAGACGGGGTCAGGATCAAGATGGAGCTTATTGAAAACCTGATAGTTAAATATATGAATAATATACGTATTGTCTCAGGTGAGAAATCGGGCTTTGTAGTTGATATGCCAAAGAAAAATCTTAATGGTTTTATAGAAAGGTTAGAGGAGATAGTAGCGGATATTGATGGTCTTATTGACAGAGACTAGCTGTTGATAGTACAATAAATTACCGACGCTTACAGATATTAATTAGTTTAAAGGGGACTTTGATATGAAGAACCGAAAATATATTATCCTTTGTCTTATGCTTGCAATATCCTGTGTTCTTTCGGCTTGTGGGCGAAAGCAGGAGGAGGGTGAGCAACAGGCTGTAGTATACCATTTTGGGGATAATGATATAACCTATGGTGAATATTATATATATGCAAGAACTGTCTATGAAGATTACAGTCAGGCATATGGTAATGGGGTGTGGAATCTTGAGCTTAATGTTGGAGAAAAGAGCAGAACGGTAAGAGATATAACTATCGAAGATATAATACAGGATATTAATCGTGTTAAGGTTCTGTCTTCTCATGCTGTTGATTATTCCATTGAACTAAATGATAATGAAAAAGCGGAAATAGAGAATAAGTCAGAGGCTTTTTATAATGGTCTTACGGATGCGGATATTAGGGAAACAGAAATAACCAAAGATATTGTGTCTCGTGTTATGACCGAGAATATGCTTGCTTCAAAGGTGTATGATCAGGTTCTTGCTGATTATGATTTTGAAATTTCCGATGAAGAGGCAAGAATGATAACATTCTATGATATGGTGTTTGAATGTTATGAATTGAAAAAGGATGGCTCTGTGAGTGAATATTCGCCGGAGAAAAAGGCATTACAATTGGAGAGAGCTAATGAAGCCCTGAGTTCTTTGGCAGAGGAAGAGGGTACTTCTTTTAAAAGTATAGTGGATAAATATCATTTACAATATTCCGCTGAATACACTATGTCAAAGTCAGAATTAATTGAAGAGTATGGAGATAATGTGGCCAAAGATATTCTTGCGTTGTCGGATGGCGAGGTAAGTATGGTCATTGAGACTCAATATGGCTATCATCTTTTTAAGATGCAGAAGTCTAATAATGAAGAACTTACAAAGGAGAACAAACAGCAGATAATTATTTCCAAGCAAAAGGAATATTTTAATGGTGTTTATGAAGACTGGGTAAAGCAGTATGACGCTCATTTCAACGAAGAAAAAGATGTCAATTATGTGCTTGCCGGACAATTCCCCTTTGAGAATGAACAGGATGAGTAATAAGTGGATAAAATAATAAAGACCGGGAAGCTGAGGCGGTTTATTTACCTCATGTTATCCCGGTCATTTATTATATTGATTAAAATTAAAGGTTGTTAAACATATTCTGGTATTCACTAGAGCCTGACATCACTACTCCCAAGATGATACCGACGACGCCGATTACAAGACCTACTATTGAAAGAATAAGACCAACCGTTGCCTGTGTAGGACGCTTGCCCTCTGAGTCCTTTTCCTGAACACAGTAGAATATGATACCCAAGATACCAAAAAGTATACCTATACAACAACAGCAGGTAAGGATACTCAAAATACCCATTACAAGAGATGCTATGGCAAAACCCTTAGGGATTTCTTCTGCCGCAGGGCTGTAGGGTGAATTATTGTTGGTATAATAATTACCTGTGTTTGTAGGCGTGCCTTCAACCGAACCGCCGAAAACTTCCTGATGGGAACTGCCGGCAGATGATTGGCCTGTTGTTGAAACTTCTGATGAACTGCCGGAGGTTACATTGTCACTTGCTAATGAGAATGCTGAAGAAGTTGCAGAAGTCTCAGCGTTGCCTGCTGTATCAGACTCGGAAATCTTAGTCGAAACATCAGAAGCAGCAGCCTTAGAAGTCGTAGCCGAATCGTCGGAAGTGGAAGCCTCGGAAGTCGTAGCCGAATCGTTGGGAGTGGAAGCATCCGAAGTTATAGCCGAGTCGTCGGAAGTGGCAGCCTCTTGGGGTTTGTCAACTCCATATTCACCTGCTTTAGGTGCACCATAACTTGATGGAGTATAATCGCTATTGTTTTCTAAATTTGTATTATTTTCATCCATAATAGTTGTTTCTCCTTTTTACTTGGTATATTATAGTAACTGTATAATAACATTTATTCAGAATAAATGCAAAATAATATGAAAGGCTTTTTATAAAATGAATAAAAAGAATCTTTTGAGAGATTTTATAATAGCTAATATAGCCGGAGGTTTGAGCGGCATTTTTATGTTGATTGGAATATTTTTGCAGGAGTTTGGGGTATTGCCAAAGTTTCCATGCACCTTCCTATATACAACCCATATGTATTGTCCGGGTTGTGGTGGAACCAGGGCGTTGCTATGGCTGTTTAAAGGACGTGTTATTAAATCAATCTGTTATAATCCGGCAGTTTTTTTAGGAGTAATTCTTATATTATATTATGAAGTCACTGTGCTATTGACTATCATCAGTAAAAAAGATAAGAAGTTTTATACCAAAAGTATTGTTCCGGTCATTATCTATGTAAGTATTGTTCTTGTATTTGCTGTGATAAGAGATATTTTACTTGTTGGCTTCGGAATAGATATGTTAGGTTGAGTGTTTCGCAATTACCTAATTAAATGTTGTGAAAGAGAGGAGATAAATGTTAGAGGCAAAGGATAGGAAAATGATATCTGATATTATTGACATGATGCCTGAAAAGGTGGTGTTGAGTAACCTGTCTGATAAGGAGTATTTGTATAAAAAGACTGTTATACATAAATATATCAAAAAAGACAGGATTAAGTTTCAGATAGAACGGTTTACTGATAAGCAGGCATTTCATGAAAATGTTGAATTAAATATGCTCTTAGAGATGATATTTCAATTGTTCCCTGAAAAATACAGACAGATGAATATATTGTGTGAGGGAGTAAGTTACGACTTTAAAGTATCTAAAAAGGGAAAATTGTTATCTAATAAATCAGGAGTTTCTTCTTATAATATAAAAGAAACTCATAACAGAAAAAAGAATTATATCCTTAAAGAGGGCATGATAATACCGCCGTTAGTCGATCTTGGTATATTTACAAAGGATGGCAGGGTGGTACATTCTATGTATGACAAATTCAAACAGATCAACAGATTTGTAGAATTGGTTGATGATGTGATCAGGAATTACCGACCGGTTAATAAGCATACTTTGAATTCATCCGGACAGGAAAGTCAAAATGTTGAACAGGGGCAGAGTAAAGATTATGAAGGCGAATATGATTTGAATATCATAGATTTTGGATGTGGAAAGTCGTATCTCACATTTATTATATATTACTATCTTGTGGAAATTCGAGTTATGAAAGTTAAGATGACCGGTCTTGACCTTAAAGCTGATGTGATTGAAAAATGTAATGCTACAGCGAAGAAATATCAATATGACAATCTGCATTTTGAACTTGGAGATATTAACGGTTATAAAACCGACCAACATGTGAACATGGTAGTGACATTGCATGCCTGTGACACAGCTACGGATTATGCGCTTTACAATGCGATATGCTGGAATGCGGATATCATATTATCTGTGCCCTGCTGCCAACATGAAGTAAATGCTCAGATGGAAAGTGAAGATTATTCCATACTTACAAGATACGGTATAGTCAAGGAGAGGGTAAGTGCTCTTATGACAGATGCTATCAGAGCCAATGTGCTAGAGTACTGTGGATATAGTACACAGCTACTTGAGTTTATCGATATTGAACATTCACCAAAGAACATTCTTATACGCGCGGTTTTGAAGGACAGAGGAAAACGTATTGAGTACGCTGTCGGGGATAAGAACGAATCAAAAACATTGTCACTGCAAGGGGGCAAGGCTGATAAAGGGCTGACTTGTTGGAATGAGGCAGAGAGGTTATGCGAGGAGTTTCATTTGAAGCAGACCCTGATGGAGCTTGTTAGGGATAAATTACATTAACTGTGTCGAAAGTATATAGTTGTTTAGGTTTTAGACATATTAAAACCCTTAAGTAAAAATGATGAATACTACAAAAGAAACAGGAGGATAACTATGAAACCCAGATTAAGAATCTTGATAACCTGTCTTATATTACTTCTTGGCGTAGGATGTACAGGAGTGGTAACTAAGGCAAAAGTACGTCTTAACAAAAAGACCGCTGAGATGACGGTGAGTAGTTCAATTACTCTCAAAGTTAAGGGTACTAAAAAGAAGGCGAAATGGACGAGCAGCAACAAGAAGATTGCAACAGTCAAAGCCTCAGGCAAAGTTAAGGGAAAGGTGACTGCAAAGAAAGCTGGCAAGGTAACCATAACAGCAAAAGTATCCGGAAAGAAATACAAATGCAAAATCACTGTCAATCGTAAGGCGGAAGAAGCGGCTGATAATACGGATGCAAATACAGAAAACAGTGATGACAAGGAAGTGGAGAAAAAGAAGGAAACTTCTGCCGATGCTGAGGCTCCGGGCGAAGAGACAGTTGGTTTTGATGCAGGAGATTATTCTATTAATAAAGTGCATAAGGGAGAGGGAACTTTCTACGATCTTGAATCCGGCGGCGCGGCAAACTTGGATGATATGGGTAAGGATTATTATACGGCAGCTATGAATAGTAACGATTATCTTAATGGTCTGGCAGGAGCGTATATTGAGATAACGGATAAAGACGGTGATAAGATCAATGTTTTGATTACGGACAGACTACCGGAAGGTAAAAAGGGAGATATTGATCTGACAAGGGAAGCATTTAAGAAAATTGAACCAGAGGCCACCGGACGTATGAAAATCACCTGGAAGATAATCCCTTTGCCGACAGACAAGCCGATACAGTATGTATTCAAGCCTACGAGTTCTAAGTATTGGGCGCAGGTGCAGGTGAGAAACCACAGATATCCGATAGCTAAATTAGAATATCTTGATAAATCTACTGATAAGTATGTAGAATTACCGAGAGAAGAATATAACTATTTTACGGCAAAAAACGGAATGGGAAGCGCAGGTCCTTTCACTTTCAGAGTTACTGATATTTACGGACATCAGCTTGTGGACACCGGAATTAAAATCAATAATGGAAAACCTGTTGACGGAGCAGCGAATTTTCCGTATTAGATTGAAAAGTTGTGGCCGGTCTGTGTAACCAGCCATGCACGAAAAAAAATACAATTTTTTAACATTTATGCTTGCAATGGTAGAAATTCTATGATATAGTGACTTTTGCTGTGACATTGATAGCTATGAAGCGTGAGGTTGCTGCTTAATAATTAGCAGGTTTTCCGTGGAGCGAATGTCAAGTCTAGATACTGACGGCAAGTCACTGTACCATAACCATCCGTTAGACGGAGATGACGTGTAGTAAGTTTTAAGAGTGCTTCATTTT
>JAFUGT010000013.1 GCA_017469275.1 Lachnospiraceae bacterium | reverse complement strand
GGCATAATCTTATGTTACTATTCACAGCACTCCACATATACAAGCCACAAATCATATACATATAATATTCATGCCATATCATATATAGTACATAGACGTAACTTACAGATGTTAGTTTATTCTAACTTTAGTTATATGTCAATATCTAAATGAAAATTTTTTTGCATTAAGCACTATATGCAGTTTGCATTTTTATTATTTTATGGTAGAATTACCTCATACTTAATAGACAAATATTATGATTTTCGGGGAGGTTATTATACATGGCTGTTAATGAATCCGCAGAGGATTATCTTGAAACAATACTTATTCTAAGTAAGAAATTACCGGTTGTAAGATCAGTAGATATAGCTACAGAAATGGGATTTAAGAAATCCAGCGTTAGTATCGCAATGAAAAATCTACGTGAGAAAAAACACATCGTTGTTTCTGACGCCGGTTATATTACCCTTACAGAGACCGGCAAAGAGATAGCTGATATGATATATGAAAGACATGAAACATTCCGCAAATGGCTTATAAGTATGGGTGTTGATGAACATATTGCTGCTGAAGACGCCTGCAAGATGGAACATGTCATCAGTAAGGAAAGCTTTGAAGCGATCAAGAGGAATATTACCATCCATTAAACAATTGAATATCCGATTGTATAAACAATAATCACCATTAATAATGAAATTGTATTGCACAATAATACCGCAATACAAAAGGTCAGCTATAATGATACTATACCCATATAAAACAGGTATTATATCATTATAACTGACCTTTATTATTCAGAGCATTTCTGCTTTTAATTTGTTATATTCTTATGACAAAGCCGCTGTAATTATAGCCATGGAATATACCTCTGTTGCAGTACATCCTCTTGAAAGATCATTAATCGGGGAATTAAGACCTAAGAGAATAGGACCATATGCTTCAAAATTACCCATTCTCTGCGCAATCTTATAACCGATGTTGCCGGCATTGATATCCGGGAAGATAAATGTATTTGCATGTCCGGCAACTTCTGAGTTAGGACATTTTTTCTTAGCCACCTTAGGTGAAACTGCTGCATCAAACTGCATCTCACCGTCAATAGGAACATCGGGATTTCTCTCTTTTGTCTTCCTTGCAGCATTTCTCATCTTATCAACGTCTTCACCTTTACCTGAACCATCTGTTGAATAGCTAAGGAATGCAACCTTAGGATCTACTCCAAACACTTTAGCACACCTAATCGTCTCTTCTGCAATTTCAACAAGTTCATCTTCAGTCGGCTTAATATTAATTCCACAGTCACCCATGGCAAGAACCTCATTGCCACCTGTTGCAGAAGGACGTACCAAAATGAAACATGATGAAACAAGACTGTTACCCGGTTTCGTCTTGATGAGCTGTAATGCCGGACGAACTGTATCGGCAGTTGAATATGTAGCACCGCCTAATAAAGCGTCTGCATGTCCCATCTTAACGAGCATTGTTCCAAAATAGTTATTCTCCTTAAGAATCTCTCTTGCCTGTTCAGGAGTAACTCCTTTACTTTTTCTAATCTCACAAAACTCTTCCACCATCTTATCCATATCAGCAAAATCATCAGGATTAATTATTTCCGCTCCTCTGATATTAAATCCGGAATCTTCTGCCGCCTCATATATCTCATCAGGATTTCCCACAAGAATCGGATGCAGGAAATTACTGGCAAGAAGTCTTGATGATGCTTCTAAAATTCTAGAATCGCTTCCCTCAGTAAACACAATCCTCTTAGGATTCTTCTTCAAAATCTCTATCAACTGTCCAAAACCAAACATAATACCTTCCCTCCATATTAATTATATACTTTTTGTACTACTATATCTCTCATGATTATTGTATACAATCTCTAAATACTATTATATAATTTTTTTAATTTTTCTCAACCCGTTTTTTTAAGAAAATTTGTCATTTTATGTCTTTTTTTCAGTACACTCTAATGACAAAGTTAAAAGCCTTTATTTTTTAGCTTTGCAACTAATTGTACATAGAACTCTCTTACATCAAACCCATCAAAATTCTCACGATTGAGATCTATAACATCTCCATGTGATATTCCTCGTTTACCCTTTACTGTAAGTAATTGATAATCTTCTCCCCACTCAAAGGACTTGTATCCCACAAGACCATCATTTGCTCCATCAAAGGCATTGACAAGATGATACGAAAAATTAAGCGGGAACCTTCCATTGCCTGCTACATTTAACTTACTTCCAACACTTTGATAATATACCCCATAAACATCGGCAAGTTCTTCGTTACGTTTCTTACAAGCTGATGCAGTCAGGTCTGTGACTGCCTCGATGAAATTCGGATCATGATCTCCTAATCTTTTAAGAGCTGCGTTATAAGCATTGGCAAGAGCATCCTTCTGACCTTGAGGTATCTTTGATAACAGGTAATCAGCAAACTCACATCCTCTATGTGGAGTATTGATAGTTGTAAGTGATGCAACATGTTCTTTGATTCCCGGAATATTAAGTGCATATCTGCTATCCAGTCCTCCCTTGGAATGAGCAATTATATTAACCTTATCACAATTATAGTCCTTACATATTTCAAGGATTCTGTCTGCTACTTCCTTCCCGCATTCAGCAACAGATGCAGCAGATTGTTGCTTTCCGTAAAAAATAGTTGCACCGTTCTCCTCTAATTCCTTAGGAATCCTTCCCCAGTAATTGAGATAACGAAAATCTCTGAAAAACACTCCATGTACAAGAAGTAAAGGATACTTTGTGGCGCATATTCTATCCTCATGGCGCTCCTTATTCTTGATTATCTTATCATTTTCAACCTTGACCTCACGACCAGTAGTTTTAATTATAATTCCTAATACAATCAGATGGGCAATTGGTATCATGCCACATATAAGTCCCCAGACACGAATACGAAATCCCAACTGTTCGGAAGTAAGATACACTCTTATTATACCATTCCAGAACACAGTATTTTCTACAAGTACAATCACCAGAATATTAAGCAGCCAAAGCTTATAGTCATCTTTGATTCCGGCTATAACGTAAGTTCCGAAAAATCCCACTATACAATAAATGATACTAATAACCGTAGATATCAGGAACATGATAAGCAGCTCCCGCCCGTTGGCACATCTCTTAAGTCTTTTTGTTTCCAGCTTTTTATTAGCATGCGACGGACTAATGTTGAGCCATAGGAACCAAAGTACCAACAAAATGATTGCAGGTACTTTGAATATTCCCGGATTCATAATTTTAACTGCAGTTAATATATTGGACAAAAGTACAATTATGATAACATTGATCATTCTAACAAGATACTTCATCATCTATAACCTCTGATTCTGATTATATATATTCATTAATATTTTATCAAACAAAGTCATGCTTATATATTATATTAAATGGCATGAAGATTTTTAAGTGACAGGTCAAGTATCGGTGCCGAATGGGTAAGTGCCCCTGACGATATATAATCAACTCCAATATCTATAAGATTAGCCACATTCTCTTTTGTCACATTACCGGAACATTCTGTCTCTGCTCTGCCGTCAATTATCTTAATCGCTTCCTTCATGGTATCCTTATCCATGTTGTCAAGCATGATAATATCCGCACCTGCCTCAACAGCGTCTTTAACCATGGTTAAATTCTCAACCTCAACTTCAATCTTTCTCACAAAGGGTGCGTATTCCTTTGCCATGGCAACAGCTTCCTTAACTCCGCCTGCAGCTCCGATATGATTATCCTTAAGAAGTATTCCATCGGAAAGATTATATCTATGGTTATATCCGCCACCAACTTTCACCGCATACTTCTCAAATACACGCATGTTAGGTGTTGTCTTCCTTGTATCAAGAAGCTTTGTCTTACTACCCATAAGCAGCACTGCAATTGAATGGGTATAAGTTGCAATACCACTCATTCTCTGCAAATAATTAAGAGCAGTTCTCTCTCCCTCAAGAAGCACTCTTATATCTCCCTTGATGATTCCAAGAAGTTCTCCCCTCTTAACTTCATCTCCATCCTTAGCCTTTATATCAAATTCCGTCTTATCATCCAGCAACTCAAAAACTCTCTGAAACACAGAAAGTCCGGCTATAATTCCGTCCTGCTTACATATAAGCTCCACCTGTCCGGCCTTATATTCCGGCATAACAGAGTTAGTTGTTATATCCTCACTTGTTATATCCTCTCTAAGCGCCTGAAGTATAAGATTATCAACATTAAGATTCATTAATTCTCGCATATGTCTTCTCCTTTACACTATCTTTATTATTATCTATAATGCTTCAACAATTATCAATGTTCTTATACAAAGCAAATCACTCTTGCTTTTTCAAGTCTTTCTTCAACATTTCCCGTTCTGTCACATCGGTAATCAGTGCTACAATTCCGTTCACATTTCCCTCTTCATCAAACACAGGCTCTTTACATAGTTCAAGATATTCGGTTACTCCATCCTGACTCTCTTCAATAACATATTGGGTTCCCTTACCTGTGGCAATTATCTGCATATCACTTTCATAAGCTTTCTTTGCATTTTCCTTATCTTTTCTTACCTCCATATCCGTCTTTCCACGAATTGTCCAATTAGGATCGTCCCTCTTATCAAGATGTCTCCAGTATTGAGTTGAAAATATGTATTTTGCCTCTGCATCTTTTAAGAAAATATTGCACGGCAATTTCTTTAACATTTCCTCTATTTCATAAAAGGTTGCCGAGTCTTTTGCTCGAATCGCATTGTATATCCGCCTGGAAAGTAATGGCCACTGACAAGGCGGAGTTATGAAATCAGATATCCCCATTTCAAGACAGATCATATCTTCCTCCGTCGGCGGATTAGGTGAAACTGCGATTATAGGAATCGAGGCAAATCTTGGATTCTCACAAATCTTATTGACATATTCATAATTACTCTTTCTCGCCAGCCTTACATCTATTACAACCACAGATATAATATCACTGTTGTTCTCAAGAAATTCGTAACCTTCCTCCTCTGTATATACAAGTTTTGTAAAATTATCCTTCGTGAACAGACTGCAAAAATCCACGTAATCCGGTCCTGCAGGCAATATCATAAGAATGTTTTTATTCTTTATCATTATTTCATCCCCACACTGCTTATATATTTCATCCGGTAAATCCGGGTCTGACTTTCTCTCTTGCCATATAGAAATATTCATCCTTCACATCTTCATAAGACTTATCTTCCACATAACCCTCACTTGTCTCATCTTCAAAATATTTCTCACACCAGGAATGATCTGCACAGACATAATGCTTGGATATGTCACAGGCACTTCTTTTAGCCCACACCAGACTTTCAAGCAATGAATTACTTGCCAAACGGTTAGCTCCATGTACGCCGTTACATGCTGTCTCTCCCGCGGCATACAATCTATCCATGGAAGTATGTCCGTATATATCAACTTTTACTCCTCCCATAAAATAATGTTGCGCCGGAACAACAGGAATCGGCTCTTTTGTAATATCGAAGCCCTGTTCTTTGCACGTCTTATAAATGTTAGGAAATCTATTCTTAACCTCATCCGCATCCATATGTGTAACCGATAGTCTCACATGATCCGTTCCCTCTTTTGCCATCTGCTCCTTGATTTTCTCGGTAAGTCTGTCTCTTGGGAGCAACTCGTCTACAAAACGATTGCCATCCTTATCAAGAAGTATTGCTCCTTCACCACGTACTGATTCGGATATAAGGAAACGTCTTCCGGATGTCTTTGCAAAAAGTGTAGTCGGGTGAAGCTGGACATAGCTAATATCTTTAAGTTCAATATTATGCTTGACGGAAATCGCAACCGTATCTCCGGTCAAATGTCTGAAATTAGTAGAATGTTTGTACAGACCGCCTACTCCGCCGCAAGCCCATATCACATAATCGCTATATATTTTAGAGACTTTCACCTGATTACCGGTATCCTTCAGTTCTTCTTCAGTATTATTAGATTCCTGTCCCTCATTATCACCAAAATCCGTATTATATTGAGGATTGTCAATTACATCAGTCTTCCTGTCATCAGAAAAATCCGAATCATATGAAACCATCAACCCATAACACACGTTATCCCGTTCTAATATATCAACCATTGTCACATGCTCATATATGGATATATTCTCCCGTTCTTTAACGCGGGCAAGCAGCTTTGATGTAATCTCCTTGCCTGTAAGATCCTCATGGTGAAGTATTCTCGATGCTGTATGAGCGCCCTCCTTGGTGTATGTAAATTCCCCATGTTTTCTCTCAAACTCAACACCGAAATCCACCAGTTCTCTTATAATATCCTGAGATGATCTGATCATAAGATCAACCGCTTCCCTGTCATTTTCATAATGTCCTGCTCTCATGGTATCCTCGAAAAATGCCGCATAATCGTCTTCATTTTTCAGTACACAAATACCACCCTGGGCAAGATAGGAATCACATTCTTCCATCCCACCCTTGGTAATTATGGCTATCTCTTTGTCCTTAGGTAAATGCAATGCCGCAAACAGTCCTGCAACACCATTTCCTACGATAATCACATCATATTTTTTCTTCATGCTGTGTCCTCATTTTCTTTAATCAAATTCCTGAATATTTCCCTATAGTATCATACTCTTCCCATGCAGAATTGAGCTGGATTTTTTCTATCTCCGTATCATTCGTCAGCATCAGGATTTATATCCTCATCATCACCCAAATCATCAAAATTCTCAAAAAGCACCGGCTCACTAAAATCATATGAATCAAGATTACCGTATACCTTTCTCACCTGTTCGTCAACTTCATCCTTTATAGGCTGTAATTTCTCCACCGGAACCCCCAGCATCATTGAAACCTCATTAATATCAATCTTACCCTGTAACATTCTTCTTGCTGCATCCATTGTTGCCTTATCTGTATTATTCATGTTACTTTCCATCCTTTCTACTACATAATTCTATTCACTTAATTCTACACTTCTTCTATTTATATGATTTTCTTACTGACAAATACAGCATTAATTAACCCTTTAATGGTCCCAACTTATTTATCTATTGTAAATCTATAGAATCCGGATATATACTTTTCCCATGTCTTTGAATACCTGTCACCAAAGGTAATGCTTATGATTTCTTTATAACTTCTTTAGATACTCTTCGTTCACCGCAATCACCTTCTCCATGGAAGTTCTGCTTGGAGCACCTATGGTTTCACGCTTCTCTACACAGGTTTCAAGACTGATTGCCTCGTAAATGTCCTCATCAAACACAGGTGATATCTTCTTATACTCGTCCAAACTCATTTCATCAAGGGAAATATTTTTCTCAATACAATAAAGTACCAACTGTCCGACAATACCATGCGCATCACGGAAGGGAACTCCTTTATTCACAAGATAATCAGCAGCATCCGTTGCGTTGGTAAAGCCCTTCTTTGCGCTTGCCTCCATAGTGTCTTTGTTAACTGTCATAGTCTTGATCATACCGGTAAATAATGCAAGACATCCCTTTACGGTATCAATGGCATCAAAAGTAAACTCCTTATCCTCCTGCATATCCTTGTTGTATGCGAGAGGGATTCCCTTCATTGTTGTAAGCATCTGCATAAGCGCGCCATAGACTCTTCCTGTCTTTCCCCGAACAAGCTCCGCAATATCCGGATTTTTCTTCTGTGGCATTATGGAACTTCCTGTACTGTATGCATCATCCAATTCAACAAATCCATATTCGTTGGAATTCCATATAATTATTTCCTCAGAAAACCGACTAAGATGCATCATGATAGTTGATAATGCAGACAGCAGCTCAATAACGTAATCCCTGTCAGAAACCGAATCCATGCTGTTAAGTGTCGCACCCTTAAAGCCAAGAAGTTCTGCAGTCATCTCTCTGTCCAAAGGATATGTGGTTCCAGCCAGTGCACCTGAACCTAAAGGACAGTAATTCATTCTCTCATATATATCCGAAAGTCTTCCGTAATCACGCTTGAACATCTCCATATATGCACCAAAATGATGAGCTAAAGTTATTGGCTGAGCT
>JAFUGT010000072.1 GCA_017469275.1 Lachnospiraceae bacterium | reverse complement strand
ATCACTTTATAACCTTGAGCTTGTATCTGTAAAGGATCCAAATAATGTAACCATAAAACGAGCACCCCTCCCATCTACTGATGTGGTTGATGGATGATCTAATGCTACTATTGGCGGAGCTAATTCAAAACAGATTAAGTTTGATGCTGAATCAGGTACATTTGAATATGCCGGATCAGCAGGACAGAAGGAAGCACTTCTTGCTATAACTCATCAGGGTGATAAGGCAGATGTATTTACATCTAACATAGATGGTGAGAAGGTAGATGGAGTAACTGTTGATTTTTCAAATCTTACAATGTATAAGTCTGATGGAAAGTCAACTGCCAAGATGGTAAGAACCGGTCTTGATGCAAAGGGCGGCGGTAGAGCTTCAGGTAAGCTTACTGATGTTACGATAGATAACTCAGGTAAGATATATGGTACATATACTAATGGTGAGACTAAGCTTATGGGTCAGATAGCGGTTGCGAACTTTGATAACCCTATGGGACTTGAAGCAATAGGTGAAAGTCTTTATACCACAACCCAGAACTCAGGTACATTCGATGGTATAGGTTCTGCCGTAGATGAAAACGGTGGTAAGATGTCACAGGGTGTTTTGGAAATGTCTAACGTAGATTTGTCAGCAGAATTTACTGATATGATTACCACTCAGAGAGGTTTCCAGGCTAACTCAAGAATCATTACAACCTCGGACTCAATGCTTGAAGAATTAGTAAATCTTAAGAGATAATATTAAATGCAAGGCGTTGTCTTTTGGACAGCGCCTTTTTTACTTTTTTTGTAGACATAAAATACAATATGTGCTATAATTAGTCAGTATAAGTTTGCTTATGTAGTATTACTTTATTTTCAGGATAGGAGTTTACTGTATGATAGAAGTAACCAGATTGAAGGGTGCAAAAATTATAGTTAATGCAGAGCTTATTGAGATGGTTGAGGAAACTCCTGATACGGTTATTACACTTACCAGCGGAAAGAAACTCATCGTGGCTGAATCAAGCGAAGATGTAGTTAATCTGGTTATAAATTACAAGAGAAAGATACATACGGCTTTATAGTCTTATGTATATTAGTTTTTGAGGTGGCTTAAGTTGGATATAGCATCAATTATCGGTATATTGTTAGCGGCATTTCTTATGATTAATGGTATGGGTGGATTTAGTGCTCTTACTGAAACCTTCATAGATATGCCTTCGGTATACATTACATTTGGTGGTGCTTTCGGTACAATCCTTGCGATGAATCCGTTAAAGGGTTTCCTTGCAGGATTAAAATCATATTTATTGATTTTTAAAACACCAAAAAACAGTGAAACTGATACCATCAAATCAATTATTGAACTTTCTAACCTTGCAAGACGTGAGGGACTTTTAGCACTTGAAGAGTCGGCTAATTCACTTGATGACGATTTTATGAAGAAGGGAATTATGCTTATAGTCGACGGTACTGACCCGGAGCTTGTAAGAAGCATACTTGAGGCTGAGATTATAAATGTTGATGCAAGACATCAGGAAAATATAGGTTTCTGGAAGGACGTTGCATCTATGGGACCGGCATGGGGTATGATTGGTACGCTTATCGGTCTTATCTTGATGCTTAAAGACTTGTCTGACCCTGATTCCATCGGTCCTAATATGGCGGTTGCCCTTATTACAACATTGTATGGTTCCGTGCTTGCAAACTGGGTGTGCGCACCCGCATCAAGCAAGCTTGCAAAGCTAAATGATAATGAAATCAAGTTAAAAGAGGTTATGATAGAGGGTATTTTATCAATTCAGGCTGGTGAAAACCCAAGAGTTATAGAAGAGAAGCTTAAGGCGTTCCTTTCACCTAAGGATAGAGCTTCGTTTGGTGAAGAAGGCGGTGGACAGTAATGGCTAAGAAGAAAGAACAACCTGCAGAAGAAGGCTCACCGGCGTGGATGGCGACTTTTAGTGATTTGATGAACTTACTCCTTTGTTTCTTTGTGTTGCTTTTTGCGAGTTCTACCATGGATGAGGGTAAGATACAGAAGATTGCGGCTTCATTTAACAATGTGTCGTTTTCGATAATGAATGAAAGTCAGGTATCACTTCTTTCGGGAGATATGATGTCGGGGGGAGTTACACAGGTTCCTGATGTTATGAGCATTCTTAGTGAAGCGGGAAGAGCCATAGAAGGCAATTCCGGCGATAATATCTCTTCATCTGCAACAGATGCAGGTAATCTGTCGGGGCAGCTTTCGGATGAGGAATTAAAAGAAGAATACGACAAGCGCGGAGAAGAACAATCTGAGGAGATGTACGAAGAGATTGTTCAGATGGCGGAGTCATACACCATAGATGACCAGATAATACTTGATTACAACTCGCAATATGTTGAGCTTGATTTGAATGGCTCCATATTATTTGACTCAGGTAAGGCTGAGGTAAGAGAAGATTCTAAGATGTTTCTTCAAAAAATTGCCAGTATATTGATAAAATACAAGTATTGTATAATTGAGATAGAAGGACATACAGATAATGTTCCGATATCAACATCAAAATATGCTGACAACAGAGCACTCTCTACGGAGAGAGCAAGGAATGTATACGACTATCTTATGTCACAGGAGAACTTTATAGACCAGAATATGAAGATAGCCGGATATGGTGAGAGTAAGCCTGTGGCATCAAATGCGACTGAAGAAGGAAGAGCTAAAAACCGAAGAGTTGTTATAAAAATATACAACCAACAGAATTCTGTAAACTAAGGAGAATAAATTAAAATGAGAAAGAATTTAATCACAGTAATCATACTTGCAATCTGTATAATTAATCTTGTGTTTAATATATTGCTTGTATTTGTATTTATGCCTTCGGCTAATAAAACAAACAAGCTTATTACTGATATTGCTGAGGTTTTGGACTTGGAGATTGCGTCGCAGTCAAGCGGAGATGGTTCGGGATTTGATGTAAGTAATCTTGCGGCATTTGAGTTAGAGCAGGGTAATCCTATTAACCTTGCGTCCGATGGTTCTGACAAGATACATGCTCTTCAATATGGTATAACTATTAACCTTGACAGTACGGCGGGCGATTATCAGAAGGTTTTGGAGACACTTCAAGCGTCTACATCACTTATATATGATATGACTCGTGACATAATCGCCAATTACACCTATGACCAGGTTATAGATGTTGAGGTTCAGAGACAGATTAAAGAGCAGATTCTTCAAAAGCTTAAGGAAACCTTTAATACAGAGTGTATATATTCAGTCAGCTTCTATAATTGGGTGGCACAATAGTTAGACCTTAGGAGGCGAATTGCGTGGCAGACGTATTATCACAAAATGAAATAGATGCCTTGCTTAAGCAGCTTAGTTCAGGTGAGTTGGATGTTAATTATATAGAGGAAGATCATTCCGTCAAAGCGAAGGATTATGATTTCTCAAGACCTGCTAAGTTCTCGAAGGAGCATTTAAGAACGCTGGAGATTATATTTGAGCATTTTGGCAGACTTTTGTCCAGCAATCTGCCTGCCTACTTAAGAAAAAATGTTCAGGTAGAGGTTATGAACTCTGAAGCGGTAACGTATCAGGAGTTTTCAAACGCATTATCCAATCCTGTGCTTTTGGGGGTTGTCAATATGTCTCCTCTAAAGGGAAATATAATTTTGGAATTGGCAACTAACGTAGGATTTGCTATAATAGACAGGTTGTTAGGCGGCACGGGAGAATCCTTGTTTAAAATGAGGGACTTCTCTGAGATAGAGCTTGCAATATTAGAAAAAATATTTAATCTTATTATAGATTTGTTAAGAGAGCCTTGGGAGAATGTTGTGGAGATTGACCCTTACCTTGAGAGGATAGAGACTAACTCACAATTTGCGCAGATTATATCTCCTACCGAGATGATTGCAATCATCACTATCAATATTAATGTTGGCGGTGTAGAGGGCTTGATGAATGTGTGTCTTCCGTTTCTTACCTTGGAGGACATTATGGATAAGCTCAATACCAAGTATTGGTTTTCTACTATGCAGGATAGAGATGAGGAAAGTTATTCAGATGTCATAGAGACGGCGATTAACAAGGCTTTGATTCCTGTATCAGCCGAGCTTGGAAAGAGCTCGATAACCGTGTGGGATTTTGTTAATCTACAGGTTGGCGATGTTATAAAGCTTAACAGGAATGTCGAGGATGAGCTTGATGTTTATGTTGGAAATATAGTAAAATTCAAAGCGACACCGGGTTCTTCCAGTGATAATTATGCAATAAAAGTTACTGAGATATATAGAGAGGAGGAATAAGCTTATATGGACGGTATGTTATCTCAAGAAGAGATAAACGCATTACTTGGAGATTTGAACGCAGATTCTTCCGATAGTTCGTCAGGCGGCTCCGGTGGAGGAGAGCTTAGTTTAGAGGAAAGAGATGCTATTGGAGAGATATCCAATATATGTATGGGTACGGCGGCGACTACCCTGTATTCCTTAGTTAATCAGAAGGTGTTAATTACAACACCTATTGTAGAAATAACAACCTGGGATGATATGTTATCCAATTATGCAAAGCCTTCTGTATTTATTAATATTCATTACAGAGAGGGCATAGATGGAAATAACGTATTGATATTAAGAGAAGAAGATGTTAAGGTTATTACTGACTTGATGATGGGTGGAGACGGGCTTAATCCTTCTCCTGAACTCACGGAATTGCATATGAGTGCAATATGTGAGGCGATGAATCAGATGATGGGGTCATCAGCAACATCGCTTTCGTCAATGCTTGACTGTAAGGTGGATATAAGCCCTCCGGAGGCTGAGCTTATTGATATGACCGGTGATATAGACCCTACTAAAATTCCTGCTTTTCTAAAAGGGGAATTCGCAATGGTAACCTTCCAGATGACGATTGGAGAGTTGGTTGACAGTACTATGATGCAACTGTATCCGATTGATCTGGCTCAAGAGTTATATAAAAGATTTACCAGTAGTACAGAAGAAAAGGCTGCGCCGGAACCTGCACCAAGTGCACCGGAGCCTGCACCTGCACCGGCTCCAATGTCACAACCGGCACCGCAACCGGATACTTCATACAATATGGCAAATCAGCAAATGGCAGGTCAGCCAATGATGGGACAGCCTATGATGGGGCAGCCTATGATGGCTCAGCCGATGATGGGACAGGATGTAAACGTACAAAATGTACAGTTTAAAGCCTTTAACCCTATGCCTAATCCGGCGTTACAGCAGGAAAACATTGATTTGATTATGGATGTTCCGCTTGATGTATCTGTTGTATTAGGAAGAACTAAGAAATCCATTAAGGAAATCTTAGAGTTCGCACCGGGAACTATAGTTGAGCTTGACAAGCTCGCCGGTGAACCGATTGATGTTATGGTCAATCAAAAGTTAGTTGCCAGAGGCGAGGTTGTTGTTATAGAAGAAAGCTTTGGTATAAGAATTACCGACATAATAAAGGAAAAAATGTAAAAGGAGTTATAAATTATGGCAAAGAGTATACTTATATGTGATGATGCAGCATTTATGAGGATGATGATTAAGGATATCTTAGTCAAGAACGGTTACAATATCGCAGGTGAAGCTGAGAACGGTGCGAAGGCTGTTGAGAAGTATAATGAGACTAAACCTGACCTGGTTCTTATGGATATCACTATGCCTGAGATGGATGGAATTCAAGCATTAAAGAAGATTAAGGAAGGCGATCCAAATGCCAGCGTTGTAATGTGCTCAGCTATGGGTCAGCAGGCTATGGTTATTGAGTCCATACAGTCAGGAGCAAGAGATTTTATCGTTAAGCCTTTCCAGCCTGACCGAGTGCTTGAAGCTGTTAAAAAGGCAGTAGAATAATATGAGAATAGCTTTGACAAATAATGTTTCCGGATGGCATTCGATAGCAAGTGTCATTTCTTTGTTGTTGATTTTTGTATTTATAGTTGTTTTGGCGTATTTTTCTACAAAATTCGTAGCTAAATACCAATCAAATATCATCAACAGAAAATCAAATATTAAAATAATCGAGTCTTGCAGGATTGGCAATAACAAATTTATTGCGATTATTATGATTGGGAAAGATTATTATGCTGTTGCTCTTGGCAAGGATGAAATAACCTTTATTGACAGACTTGATGCAGACGGATTGAAGCTTGATACACATGAGACTTTGGACAATGATGATATTTCCGGTACTTCATCAGCTGCTGGCAAGCCTAACTTTAAGGAGATTTTGTCACAATTAAAAAATAAAAATTCAAAAGACAATGACATAAAGTAGGTAGAGAAATGAAATTTAAGAAGTTTCGTAAATTAATATTATTATTTTTTATACCGATTGTCTTAACTGTCTTTTTTTCGGGAACAAATTCATATGCTACCGCTGTTACTCCGGATACCGATCCTGAAGAGGGCGTGGAAAATGCTGTCACAGATGATGAGGATGGGGGCTTTTCCGTGGGATTAACCCTTGATTCTAATTCTGATGAAACCAGACTTTCAGGAACGCTCCAGATGCTGCTGATAATAACGGTAATATCCATAGCTCCATCAATATTGGTT
>JAFUGT010000012.1 GCA_017469275.1 Lachnospiraceae bacterium | reverse complement strand
CTTATGCACCGTATTTTGGTGCATTAGTACCGCTACGTGAGCAACGGAGTGAGAACGTGTCTGTGTTGGAACTGCATAATATGCACAAAAGAGAAGGAGTAAATAAGCGTTTCGCAATTACCTATAATATTATTTTTTAGGTAATTGCAAAACTCAACGATATAGTATTTATTTCTTCACCTTCAACCCCCTAAGATACTCTTTTTGCTCCTCAGTAATCCTTCTGCTCTCCACAGACTTCTGAATTGCCTTGTTGTGAGTCCAAGTATCAAGTCTTCTCTCCTGAATAAATGGAAGTGCCGCCTCATACTGCTTAGCCAGTGCTGTTGCAAAATACCATGCAATCATCATGTTGATGTAATATTCCTCTGAACGCACATCTGCCACCATATCAAGATACGTCTTGTCAAAATCCTCATCTAAGAAATGACTCATCAGCATTCCAATTGCAAACCGCACCGTATATGTCTTATCGGATACAATCCAATCTTTAATTCGTTCCATCAACAATGCTTTATGCTTCTTGAAAATCTTTGGCGACATCTGATCACAGGTTGCCCAGTTATCCACATAAGGCAGGAACCGTTCGACTTCATCAATACATCTATCATAATCCTTTATCTCTGATATGATAAATGCATGAAGTTGGTTCTCATCAAAGGTGGAATGCGGAAGTTCCTGAAGAAATCCATCAATACCCTCCCGCTTTACCATATCCTTTGCCATTTTCCTTAGTTCGGGTGTTCTGACTCCGATAAAAAAATCCTTCGGAACATTTGGTATCAGACCACACTGAAAATCCCTGTATTCCACATCCTGTAATGCATACAATTCCTTCTTAATATCATCTCTGATCATATATTTATTCTCCTTATTAAACTCACCTTCTCTATCCCCAACATATAACACCCATCATCCACATATAACATATGGTCTTTGGAATCATCAGCATACCGAGTTTGGGATTCTCCTTACCCTTAATTGCCACAGGCAGATAAAATTCCTGATTCTTAATCCCGTCCTTGATATTCACTATGATCCTCGGCACAAGATGAAATGCATCACCGCATCCCAAAAACATCGCCATGACAAATCCTGAGATATATCTGATTTTGTATAGATAGTATGTTTCCGTATAGTCTATTGTGTCAGACATTTTATATTTACTCCACAACACACCTGCAATCACAAAAATATATATAAGATAAATGATACAGAAGGACGCTTCACCCATCCTTGCACCAAAGGGTTTCTCACCTTTTTTTCGCTCCATAATTGCACACTCCTCAATTATATATAACCAAGTATATCATGAACTTCGCAACCTCGCCATCCGTGGCGCAAAAAAACTCGTTCATGTTATATATAGTTCCTTATATAATATAACATAATTCTCTATGAAATAACATAAAAAAAAGTGCACACATACAAGTATGTGTGCGAACTTTTTTAATCAGTTATTCAACATTTTTCAACGCCTCATCCATCGGAATCTTTCTGATCCGGAAGAATTGGAAAAACGCCACGATCAGATAAGTTCCAAACATCATAAGGAACATCTTGAGATACAGGTCGGGTGTTATGACCAGTTCGAACCAGCCACCGTATCCTTTCATGAAAATTCGTAGTATCCCTTGGAACAGTATAGTATTGATGACCATAGACATAATTGCCGAAAACATCACTACCCACACCGAGGACATGAGATAGAGACTGGTTATTTCCCCGTTTGAATATCCAAGAATCTTCGTCATTGATATTGAAGTTGTATTCTTCTCCAGTATCAACTTTGTAAGAAGGAATATAAGCAGTGCAAAGAGTATCAGTGCAAAATACTTAATAATTCCGAACATTTCTCCCATGGAGATGTCCATTTGCCTGGCCAACGCAGAGAGATCATTTTCCGTAATCTTCACAGCTATGTTGTCATCACGAAGATACTTACCATCAAGCTCCTCGTCGGAAAAATATCCATTGTAATATTTGCTGTCCTTCTTACCTGTAAGCTGCCCCATAAGGATATCCATCTGATCTTCGCCGTCACTCTCATCCATTATGACACTTTCAAAGATGTCACACCAGTATTCTCTCCTCATATATATACCAAGATTGGACTTGCACTCCCTAATTCCCTTTACTTCAAATGCATAGAGATGAGTACCGAACTCTTCCTTCAAGGTGATTATAGAGCCTCTTTCCAACCTGTATTTTTCCGCCATATCAGAGGTGATAACAACTCCATCTTCCGGCAATTCCCAGTCCTTGAAATATCTTGTATCATCCGAAATTCCAAATAAACTTATATCCTCCGGGTTATAGAAATCATCTATCATTTTGAGAGTTGTAACACAGTATTTTTCTGCAACATCTTCCGGTAAATCCTGCTTTGTCTTAATAATATACTGATAATTACTCGGCTTATACTTGATTGCATTTTCACTGTAATTGTGAAGCAGCGGCACCATTATGAGACCAAACATGAGCAATAGTCCGGCAAACAGTATACCCACAAAAAGTGTTGCATAACTGCTCATATTCTGAAGTATCACTCGCATTCTGAATCTTGTGAAGAACTTAAAATGCGGAAGCTTAACAGCCTTCTCCCTTTTATGCTTGGTAATATCTCTTCTGATAAACTGTAACGGAGTAAATGATAACTTACGCAGCAATTCTATGCTGACAACAAAAGTCATGATTATTACCGGAATAACTGTAGTCTTGATAAATGCTTCAGGACTGAAATAAGAAACATAATGGGTAAGACTATAACTTGTTCGATACATTGTGGCTGCCACATCCTCAAAGACTGTATATCCCAATATATTTCCAAAAACCGCTGCAATAAAGGTTATAAGAACCGGTGATGCAAGATAGTGCCTGAACACCTCACCCTTTGTATATCCTGATGCTCTTAATGTACCGATAACCGTTGCCTCTTTTGTGACTGTATGCCCTACCGTCACAGCAAACACAAATGCCATAATCCCAATGAGAATATATAGCAGAATCTCCATCATAGGCTTGTCACTTCCCATATCATCCCCGGCAAAATGTATAGCCTTGTTTGCATATTCAGGTATATATATTTTAAGAGTGTTCTCATTTTCCAGACAATCTATTGCTATATCAGTAGCCAGCTCATCGGAAACCTCTTTTTCGTCAATATCAGTTTTGGGCTTTTCATCATATATCCAGGCATAATCATAATTATACAAACTCTTATATGATGCAAAATCCTCGTCACTGATTATCCCGACGCCAAAAGTAACGCTGTCAAACATCATATCATTATTGTTTTTGTGAAGTGTACTGTAGTCAGTAAGCGCCACCATACCCACAATATGATAACTCTTCCCGTCAACTTTAATTTCACCGCCCACTTTATATCCGTTATTATCCATAAATAATCTGTCTAACGCTATCTCTCCAGATGCATCGGGCAACTCCCCCTCTAACAGATCAACAAGATTGACCTCTTTTCTTGGTTTGAATAATCTTAAGACTGCCGGTATTTCTTTGTCAGCCGCATTCTCTGTAAGCTCTACATAGAAATTCTCATAAATCTTAATATGGTGCTTTTCTATGGCCTGAAGCAGTTCCTCCTTAGGCTCATTATCAAGCACAAAATGACCGTTCTCAATATTGTAGTTTTCAAAAGAATTGTCATATTCTATCTGCAAACCTCTCATGGCAACCAAAAATCCCGATATAAAACCGATTGTTATAGCCATGAAAAGAAATATTGCAATATATTTTACAAATTCATGTATCAAATCCCGCGGAATACGTTTCCATAATGGATTTCTCATAATTATCTCCTTTCTTATCATTTACCAATCCAGATCCATAGCCGCTATCTTCTCTTCATTTACATAGTCCTTACGTATCATGCCATCACGAAGCTTGATAACCCTGTCAGCCATATTTTTGATGGCATCGTTATGAGTAACCATAATTACAGTGTTGCCATATTTCTGATTGACATCCTCAATAAGTTTAAGTATCTCTTTTGATGTTGTATAATCCAAGGCTCCTGTAGGCTCATCACAGAGTAGAATATCCGGATTTTTCACAATTGCACGACCTATCGCAGTACGCTGCTGCTGTCCTCCTGATAATTGATTAGGAAGTTTATGTCTGTGTTCATAAAGTCCCAGAGTCTTTAACAGATCATCAATATCAAGTGGTTTATCGGAAAGATATGCACCCACCTCCACATTCTCTTTCACGTTCAGATTAGGAATAAGATTATACATCTGAAATATATATCCAAGATGATTTCTCCTGTATTTTGTAAGCTGTTTCTCATTCATCTCTCCTGTCTTGGTTCCATCAATTGACACATAACCACTGTCAGGTGAATCGATACCACCAATTATATTAAGCAATGTGGATTTACCCGAACCGGAAGGTCCAAGCAATACACATATCTCACCTCTGTTGATCTGGCAGTTGATTCCTTTAAGAACCTCTACTCTGTTATCATTAGAACCAAAACTCTTTTTAATTTCATTTAATTCCAGAAACATTTTTTACCTCCTTAAAAGTAAACCTCATTATCATGAACGTATGAACAATCATTCATATGTTGTTTTAAAAAAGAGGTTAGAATTGTCTAACCTCATTAATAATACTCCTTTTATTTTGAATTGTATAGTAGCTTTTTGATATTTTTCATCAATAAGCAATTTACAAATGCGATATCACCTTAAATGCTGCATCACATGAAAGGGGATTTCTGTGTTCATAGTCATATACAACATACTTAATATTTGAACATTCATCTCTTATATTCATATCCTTTGAGATACCCATATCGAAATCGATATCATTTATATCAATATTATCATCAATTGCATTTATTAATATGGCAGCATTTTCCTTAACCGGCTCAATATGCATACTTCTTGCGGCAACCTTCGAATCATACGCAGATTTTATAAGAGATAACTCCTCTGTCCCACCACATTTAAAGAAATTATTATATATTTCTTTATCTATAGGATACTCTTTGCTCCACGATGGTCTTGACTTAGCATTTTCACGAAGATAATAATCGAAAGTGAGTAAACTATCAAATACAGCTCTTATCGATTCATATCTCAAATTCTCCATTTCCGTCCCGATTATATCCTCAAAGAAAAAATCTCTAAGCACTCTATAACGCATTTCACGTTTAAGTCCTATCTCCATATATCCTTTCTTCTCATAATACACACCCATGCGGTCAAACATCTCAAAAGGATTTTTGCAAAAAGTTTCCATATAGGGCAATACATGTTCAAACTGGTCGGAATTGTAATATAACTCCACCATTTCCTCCACCCTTTTAAGTTTAAGTATCTCCTCGTAAGATATCCATTTCGTTGCAAGTACTTCATAGGGTTGTTCATCCTGATACACCAATCTGTATTCTTCCGCCTGTTCTTCCATATATGAACCTTTGAGTACCTTAAGAAAACCTAACTGTAATTGATTTGGTCTCATAGCATATGCGTCATTAAATGATCTCACAAATGATTCATAATTCTCATACGGCAATCCGGCTATCAAATCCAAATGCTGATGAATATTACCCATTTTTCTTACTGCCAACATATTATGTTTTAATTTGTCAACATCCATAACCCTGCGTATTTCCTGTATGGTATTGCTATTCGTCGATTGCAGACCTATCTCTAACTGGATAAGTCCCGGTCTCATGGTTTTGAATATAGCCAGATCTTCCTCATCAATCAGATCAGCCGCAATCTCAAAATGAAAATTAGTCACCCCGTTATCTTTCTCGGACAGATATCTCCAGATTTCTCTTGCTCTCTTTTTATTACAATTAAATGTACGGTCAATGAATTTTACCTGTCTCACACGATCATCCATCAAAAATTCGAGTTCATTTTTAACCAGGGTCAAATTCCTGAATCTCACACTCTTATCAATTGATGACAGACAATAACTACAGGAAAAAGGACATCCCCTGCTGCTTTCGTAATATAATATTTTGTTTTCAAATTTATTAAGGTCTTTATATATAAATGGTATCTCGTCCATTGAAAGAAGCGGTCTTGGCGGGGTTGTCACAATCTCTCCCCCTGATGTTCTATATGCAACACCAAAAATTTCATCAATGTCCCCAATATTAGAAAAATCAACATTTGATGATCCAATATGAGAATCCTCCTCCTTATCCTCAACCTTTGAATGAGAATTATATAATTTTACGATTTCATAGAATGTTTTCTCGCCTTCACCTATTATCACTCCGTCAAGGTACCCATTCTCCTCAAGCAATTTCTCGCTGTCGTAACTTACCTCCGGTCCACCTAACCAGATTATCAGATTGGGAGATACCTTTTTAAGTTCTCTGCATATATGAAGAACTTCAGAAATATTCCATATATAACAGGAGAAGGCGATCACTGACGCCTTCTCTTTGTATAATGACTGCATAATTGCACCCAGATTATGATTGATCGTATATTCTTTGACAATCAAGTCAAGCCCATTATAAGAGCCAAATTCAACATTCCAATTTTCCTTCGCATAAGCCTCAATATCAAACACAGCAAGATTGGAATGAACATATTTCGCATTTAACGCTGCTAACACAACTTTCATAATCTATTATCCCTCTTCCCTCATATGCTTTCCAAACCGATAAAGCATAGTATATACCCAGAACACATATATCACTGTCAGCGCAAAAGTGTTGTTCTTACCGCAGGCTCAAATCCGGCACCCTTGCTCGTTTTTCATAAAATACTATAATATGATAACATACACAAATTTATTTCTCCAGTATTTTTCCAATATTCCTCTTACTTTAAGAAGTTTCTCATTCCCCTTAGACTTATTAAAATTGTGGAGGTATTATGTATCAGGGCTGAAGTTGTGGGTTGAACACCACCTAAAACTCCGAGAAGAATAAGACTTCCGTTAATTGCTATTATCTGTCGGTAATTGCTGTGTATCCTTTTCATAAGTGCATCACTTATGTATTTAAGCGTTACAAGTTCATGAAGATTGGCTGCACCTATGGTAACATCCGCTATCTCTCTTGCAATCTCCGCTCCATCGTTAATGGCTATTCCAACATCCGCAGCGGAAAGCGCCGGAGAATCATTTATTCCATCACCAATCATAATAACTTTGCGTCCGGCTTTCTTTTCTTCCTCAACAAATCTCGCCTTATCCTCCGGAAGCACCTCTGAATAATACTCATCTACCCCGGCTTTTCCTGCTATTACTTTAGCAGTCTTATCACTATCCCCTGTCATCATGACAATCTTTGATATTCCTGCACTTCTAAGTGCCTCTACCACATCAGCTGCTTCCTCTCTCATGGGATCTTCTATACATAAAATTGCTGCCAACCTGTTATCTATTGCCATATAGAGATACGAATATTCCCCCTTAAGCTCATTTAGTAAATGCTCCTTACCCTCAGGAATAATACATTTCTCATCCTCGAATACAAAATGATAACTTCCAATAACGGCTCTCTTATCCTCTATAGTCGTTGCAATTCCATGAGCAACTATATATTCCACCTTAGAATGCATTTCCTCGTGTTCCAAACCCTTTTTAAGTGCTGCATCAACGACAGCCTTAGCCATAGAATGAGGAAAATGCTCCTCTAAGCACGCCGCAATTCTAAGAAGTTCATCCGGTTCTCTTCCATCGAAAGAAATAACGTCCACAAGTGTGGGCTGTGCCTTTGTCAAAGTTCCCGTCTTATCAAACACAATTGTATCAGCCCCCGCCAAAGCCTCTAAGAATTTTCCACCCTTGACCGTCATCTTATGGGTACTTGCCTCTCTGATTGCAGAAAGAACTGTTATAGGCATAGCCAATTTCAAAGCACACGAAAAATCCACCATCAAAACCGATAGTGCCTTTGTGGTATTTCTTGTAATAAGATATGTCAGGAGAGTTCCAAAAAGAGTATATGGAACAAGAGAGTCAGCTATGTGTTCCGCCTTACTTTCAACCGAAGACTTTAATTTTTCTGACTCCTCTATCATCTCAACAATTCGCTCAAAACGGCTTGAACCACCGGTTTTCTTGACCTTAATAACAAGTTCTCCTTCTTCAAGTACCGTTCCGGCATACACATATTTGCCTTCATTTTTCTGAACGGGAATTGCCTCTCCTGTAAGTGATGCCTGATTAACCATAGCTTCTCCAAAAACTACAACTCCGTCAAAGGGAACAACATTCCCCATATGAACCCGTACATTGTCACCCTCATTTATCTGATCTACAGGCACAAGAACTTCATTGTCCTCAGTGACCTGCCATACATTAGCGATATTAAGCGACATACTTCTGGCCAGATCATCCACTGATTTCTTATGTGTCCACTCTTCTAATATCTCACCTATACCAAGTAAAAACATTACAGAACCCGCAGTATTGATATCACCGCGTAACATAGCTACTGATATCGCCGTAGCGTCCAATACCGGAACCTCTATCTTTCGTCTCAACAGACATTTTATCCCTAACGTAACAAAATGTATTGCCTTAAAAAAAGAAATAATTCTTCTTATCGGTATAGGTATTAAAAACCTGTTACCAAAATGAAGAATAATTTTTGTCACAAGCCTTTCTTTATAAGTCTCGGAAATTTCTCTGCCGGAATGCATTATTTCTTTCTCATAGATACCGGCATCTTCGTATTCAAAAGCTGACAGAGTTCTGATAACCTCCCTTCTGTCACCCTCATAACACAAAGTCACATCGCGGGTATTACTTCTTACCTTCACCGATGTGACAAAATGTTGGTGTAACAGATAGGTTTCTATCAGGTCTGCCTCATGATAAGTCATTGCAGGACATTTGATATGTATTCTCATCCGTCCTTTGATGTCATGTTCAATTGCAAATCTCATAATATATCCCTTCTATTATCTTTAACTCCACTTAGTTCTTTATATTTTATAAGCCACACTATTTATCAATAGTCTGTTCATTTACCGCTTGTCATTCCTCTGCAGCATTTTCCTCAGAAGCATTCTCTAACGCTATATCTTCCGCCTTTCTATCGTCATTTATCTGTTTTGCTTCTGCATAGATGTCCTCGGCATTCTCCTGTACCTTGGTTACAGTATTCATTACACAGTCCTTTGCACGCAAAGCTGCAGCAGTACAATTAGTATATACCTTCTTTGCATCTTTGCTTGAAAGTACTTTAATACCTGCTGTTCCAAATAATACTCCTGCTAAAAACAAACCCGGTTTCTTCCAACTGATCATAAAAAATCGCCTCCATAATTATACATTTAATCTATATTACAATTTATTATATTCCACCTTCAGATATGAGCCACTAAGATTTCTTTCACGTTTCGAACTTATAAATCTTTACACATTAGCAACCACGCTTCTTACTTCTTTTCCGTTAAGATATCCGCATGCCTTAAGTCCTGCAGTTACTATCTGATTCCACTTAGAGCCTGAAAATTCAATGACTGTATCATCCTCAAGTTCAACCTTACAACCAAACTCCTTAGCGCAGTCTCTTCCGCAATCAATACGGTACATATTACGTCTGTCTATCGCGCCTATCTCCTCTAACGTGTTAATCATACGGTATACCGTGGCAGAACCTATACTGTCATCTATTGCAGACGCTTTATAATATATCTCCTTACTGCACGAACACTCCTCAGATAAGATAATATCAAGCAGTAATAATCTGTGTTTGGTAATTCTGCATCCATGTTCTCT